>NZ_JBSGCY010000006.1:0-110869 GCF_053602115.1 Nocardia sp. NPDC004582
GGCATACCCCAGTACATTTTTCGTGTATTGAGTTCATACGTGTTATATTCCGACCCGAAAAGAGATCGGCCCGCGGGGGGTTTGTTACTCGCCAATGACCGCACGCGCGTCGAAGTCGACGCGCGCGGACTCGTCGTGTCGCTCCACGACCTCGAGCGGCGGCGCGAGACCCTGCCGCCCGGCGCGGCCGCGAATCTGCTGCAGCTGCACCAGGATTACCCGAACTCCTGGGACGCCTGGGACGTCGACCAGTTCTATCGCAACACCGTCACCGACCTGACCGAGATCGATTTCCTCGTGGCGGAGACCGGAGCCACCACCGACGCCGCCGTCCGCATCGGCCGCTCCTTCGGCTCCTCCACCGTCGAGCAGATCCTCACCCTGCGCCCGGATACCGGGGCCCTGGAGATCGCCACCACCGTCGACTGGCACGAAACGGAGAAATTCCTCAAACTCGCCTTCCCCCTGGACATTCACGCCGACCGCTACGCCTCCGAAACCCAGTTCGGGCATCTGTACCGGCCCACCCACACCAACACCAGCTGGGAGTACGCCAAGTTCGAGGCCTGCAATCACCGCTTCCTCCACCTGGCCGAACCCGGCTGGGGCGTGGCCCTGGTCAACGACTCCACCTACGGCCACGACCTGACCCGAACGGTACGGCCCGACGGCGGCACCACCATCACCGTCCGCGCGTCTCTGCTGCGCGCGCCGCGATTCCCCGATCCGCAGACCGACCACGGCGCACACCATTTCCGGCACGCGCTGCTGCCGGGAGCCTCGATCACCGACGCCGTGCGCTCGGGATACCGGATCAACCTGCCGCCCGTCACCCCGGGCGTCGCCGAACCCGTGGCGCCGCTGTTCACCGTCGACAACGACGACGTGGTGACCAGCGCCGTCAAATTGGCCGAGGACGGTTCGGGTGATGTGGTGATCCGGTTGTACGAGGCGGGCGGCGGGCGCGCGACCGCTGTGCTCACACCGGACTTCGAGTACACCGATTATCGCTGCTGCGACCTGCTGGAGCGGCCGTTGCCCGAGGAATCCGTCGCCGAATCCGCCGACGGAGGAATTCGACTGCGCCTGCGGCCTTTCCAGCTCGTGACGCTCCGATTCACCCGGTAAACCATTGCCGTTAGCGGATTTTCAGGACGACCTCACATAATTGAACCGGCGGCTGCTTTGATCCAGTGAGCGGAAATTCCCGACCCGCGTTCCCCCGGCCGGGCACAGCAGGGTCGTACTCTTGACCATCGAGGTCGAATTCTCCGGCCGCGCCGCGTCTTCGCCGCTGTCGGCCATGCGCAGGGTGGCGGTGAATCCGCCCGAGGAAATGACCGCGTACAGGCCCGCACCGTTCCCGAGCCGGGCGCTGCGAAAGGCGAGGCCGCCCGCTCCGTCGAAACTCAGCACGGTCCCGGGATCACCCTCGACGGCGAATTCCCCGCGGTAATCCCCCAGACTCGATCCGCAGGCGCCCGCGCCCGCGCTCAGCGGCGCGTTGACGGTCACCGCGGCGGAAACGGCCAGCGTGAGCGCCGCCGCGACGGCGATCCTCGAACCAGGTCCAGCAGCCATTGCGCTCCCTCCCGGTCACGTCCTCCCGGCAGTGCACAATAGAAACGGACGAAACACCCGCAGACACGCCAGGCCGTAACCGAAACGTGGTCTGGCACAGTTCATAACACAAAACTCTGAAAATGAACCTTTCCGACCGATTGGTTTGTCTGCGCCACAGGGGAATTCACCGGACTGTTCATACGATCAGCAGGTCGCGACATTCCGGTGATCCGGCAATCCCACGAATTGCGTTGAGCTGGTTGTAGCGTCGTACCTCATGACGCAAAAGAAAGCGATCGGCCTGCTCGTCAGTGCGTTCGTTTGTGCGGCCGTATTCACCATGAACCCGTCCGCGGCATGGGGATCCGGCGATGTCGGGACGCCCGCGGTTCCCGGAGCGGTGGCGCCCAAGGGCCCACTCGGCAATGGCCCCGCCGGAGTCGCGCCGGAGCGGATCGTCCCGGTCCCGCCGCCCGCCGGCGCCTTCCTCTGCCCGACCCCCTGAAATCCCCGTCCACCCCTACTCCCGAAAAGTCCGCCCCGACCGGCTCGTGCCGCGCCCGCCAGCAACCGGGCCCGCGGCACGAGCGCTTCGGGTTTTACGGGGGAACTCAGGCCGCCAGGGCCGACGACAGTCGCCGCAACTCCGCGGCCGGCTCGGCGACATCCACCACCAGGCGCGTGACATCCGCGCCCGCCAGCTCGATCAGCACGCCCTGACCGTCGAAACGGGTATCCCAGAATTCCTTACGGCCCTTGCCGCGGAAGATGCCCGCGGCGATCACGCCCGGGAAGAAGGTGCCCGGCGTCCGCAGCCACGGCGGGCGCAGATCCACCGGGGCGGGCGCGACGGCGGTGACCTGGGCCAGATCGAAGCTCACGTGATCGCGCAGCGCGAGCAGTTTGTGAGCGCCGGTGACCCGGACCGTCACAGTGGTTCCGGTGACCTCGAATTCGACCATTCCGCACCTCACACGCTCGCCCGACACTGTCTGCCATCCACAGTGCCGGGCGAATCTGGCTGTAGCCTGAGCGTTTCCTGACGCTTCTCTCAGGCTTACGGAGTTCTCGGTCACGCCGCGGCGGCCGCTTGCGACCTGCCGCCGATCATGTCCGCGGTCAGTCGGCCGGCAGGGTGATGCCCTCGGCGGCGGCCTTGGCGGCCACCTCGGCGGGGAAGATATTGCGGAACAGGTACAGGTCGCGGCCGAGCTTCCAGCCGGGCGCGAGCGCCACCGCGTACCGCTCGAAATAGCCGAGCTGCTTGCCCATCAGCACCAGCTGCTGCGGACCCGACGCGCCGCGGCGCTTGCCGAACTCCAGCAGCCGCGCCGAGACCAGGCCCAGATCCAGCTTGTCCAGGCTGCCCGAGAGCACCGGGCCCAGCGCCGTCGCGAGCTGACGGCCGATGGTGGCGTCGTCGCCGCTGTCGTCGGCGACCAGGTCCAGGGCGCGCAGGGCGCGGGCCACCGGACGGAAGTCGTTGTCGATGGAGCTGGCGTAGAACAGCGCGCGCACGAACTCGCGCCATTCGGGCTCCATCCGGCCGACGATGCCGAAGTCGAGCATGGCGACCCGGCCGTCGTCGAGCAGCCACAGGTTGCCGGCGTGCACGTCGCCGTGGAAGACCCCGTGCACCGCAACCGATTCCATCCACGCCTTCACCAGGCGGCGGATCAGCAGCTCGGGTTCGGGGTGGGCCTCGCGGATATCGTCGAAGCGGTCCAGCGGCATGCCGCGCATGCGCTCCATGCACAGCACCCGGGGGGCGCAGAAATCCCAGTACACCTCGGGCACGGCCACCTTGGTGTTGTCGCCGAAGGCCGCGAGCTGCTCGCGGGCGCGGGCCTGGTTCTCGGCCTCGATCAGGAAGTTCAGCTCGGCGACCGTGGCCTCGTACAGATCCCGCACCACCGCTTGGGTATTGGCGACCCGGGCGTTCTCCGACCGCTTCTCCAGGGCGCGAGCCAGCCGCATGGCGGCGCGCAGGTCCACGATCATCCGCCGGGCGATCTCGGGCCGCTGCACCTTCACCACCGCGGGCCGGCCGTCGGGCAGCACGCACGCGTGCACCTGGGCGATGGAGGCCGCCGACAGCGGTTCGTCATCGAACTCGAGGAACAGCTCCGAGATCGGCTTGCCCAGATCCGCCTCGATGATGGCCCGCGCGTCCGCGGCCGCGAAGGGCGGGACGTCGTCGAGGCAGCGCAGGCAGGCATCGGCCAGCTCGCGCGGGAAGGCGCCGGGCGAGGACGCGATCAGCTGGCCCAGCTTCACGAACATCGGCCCGAGGGTCTCGAATCCGTTCACCACGCCCTCGGCCGCGGCCCGCTTGCGCTTGGCCGGGCGCAGGCCGCCGCGCAGCACACCGGCCACCACCGAGCCGCCCAGCACCGCGCCGACGACCGCGGTCCGCCGCCACTCCGAGAATCCGAAGGTGTCCAGGTCGGGCCGGATCACCTCGGGCGTTCCCGCTCGCACAGTCATAGGTGAGCTCACGGGCGGCAGTGTATCGCTGACGGCGGCGGACTTCGCGCCACGGGCGGGGCCGGGCGCGGCATGAGACCCAAGCTCGACCGGCGCGAGACCGGGCACATTACCCAGGCGTTCGCTGGTTCGGAAGGGGACACGCACGGTACCGTGGGCGGTCGAGTCGCGATCCGGCTCGACGCGGGCGCCGATCGAGCCCGGCCCTTGAAGGTGAAAGGCAAGACCTACGTAATGACGGGTACAGCGGAAAAGCTGGCGGAACTGCGCAAGCTCCTGGAGATCGCCGAAGAACCGACCGGTGAGAAGGGTATCCAGAAGCGACTTGCCAAAGGCGTCGCCAGCGCCCGAGAACGGGTGAACATACTGCTGGACCCGGGCAGCTTCGTCGAGATGGGCGCGCTCATGCGCTCGCCCGGTCAGCCGCACGCGCTCTACGGCGACGGCGTGGTCACCGGTCGCGGCCTGATCGACGGCCGCCCGGTCGTGGTCATCTCCCACGATTCGATGGTGCAGGGCGGTTCGGTCGGCGAGACCTTCGGCCGCCGCGTCCGCCTGGTCATGGAGTTCGCGTACAAGAACGCCTGCCCGGTCGTGGTGATCAACGATTCCGGCGGCGCCCGCATCCAGGAGGGCGTGACCGCGCTGGCCTGGTACGCCACCATGTGCCGCCTGCAGGAGGACCTGTCGGGCTTCGTGCCGATGGTCGCGGTCATGTTCGGCAAGTGCGCGGCCGGCTCGGTGTACGGCCCGGTCAATATGGACGTCCTGGTCGCCACCGACGACTCGTACATGTTCGTCACCGGCCCCGAGGTCATCAAGGGCATCACCGGTGAGGACATCAGCGCCGAGGAGCTGGGCGGCGCGGCCGTGCAGGCCCGCAACGGCCTGCTGCACCACGTGGCCCGCACCGAGGTGGACGCGCTCAACTGGGCCCGCGAGTACCTCTCCTACCTGCCCAGCAGCTGCATCGAGGAGCCGCCGGTCATCAACCCGGGCCTGGAGCCCGAGATCACCGACTCCGATCGCGAACTGGACCGGATCATCCCGGACTCCGATCGCCAGGGCTACGACATGCACGAGGTGCTGCTGCGCATCTTCGACGACGGGGCCTTCCTCGAGGTCGGCGAAGCGGCCGCGCAGAACCTGATCACCGGCTTCGCCCGCGTGGACGGCCGCCCGGTCGGCGTCATCGCCAACCAGCCGATGGTGCTGGGCGGCGCGCTCGACGCGGCCTGCTCGGACAAGGGCGCGTACTTCATCCGCCTGTGCGACGCGTTCAACATCCCGCTCGTCTACGTCGTCGACACCCCCGGCGTGCTGCCCGGTGTCGAGGAGGAGCGCAACGGCGTCATCAAGCGCGGCGGCCGCATGTTCCGCGCGCTGATCGAGGCGACGGTCCCGATCGTCACCATCGTGACCCGCAAGGCGTACGGCGGCGGCTACGCGGTCATGGGCTGCAAGCAGCTCGGCGTGGACGTCAACCTGGCCTGGCCGACCGCCCGCATCGCGGTCATCGGCGCCGACGGCATGGTGACCGTCACCGGCAAGAAGACCCTCGCGGCCACGCCGCCCGAGCAGCGTGAGACCGTGCGCCAGCAGATGGTGGACTTCTACAACGCGCTCATCGACAACCCGTGGGTGGCGGCCGAGCGCGGCTACATCGACGCGGTCATCGAGCCCTCGTCCACCCGCCTCGAGATCCGCAAGGCGCTGCGCCTGCTGCGCGACAAGAACGCGGTCCGCAAGCCCAACCCGCGCAAGCACAACCTGTTCCCGATGTAGAGAAGGGTTGCCCGCGTTCAGCATTCGCTGGGCGCGGGTATCCCCTGCAATCGCTGGTCGAGCCAGGTCAGGGATTCCGGGTAGCCGGTGGCGGCGGCGATGAAGTGCTCGCCGACGACGCTGCGGTAGACGGCGGGCACGCCCAGGTCGCATTGCTCGCGGTAGAGGTTCTTCGCGCCTTCGGCGGGGACCCAGAATTCCTGTTCGCCGTTGAAGATGAACAGCGGCACCGGCGACTTCTTGCCGTCCATGCGGGTGATGCGGTAGATCTCGTGCGCCAGATCGCTGTCGAGCGGGTCGGGGATATTGGCGGCGATGTCGATGGGCAGCTGCAGCACGCCCGGGACCGCGAACACCTCGCTGCACTGGCTGTTGATCAGCTGTGAGGTCGCCACCCACTGCGCCAGATGGTTCATCCGGGCCAGGATCTCGGGCCGCTCCCGGCCGATGCCGAACACCGCGCCCAGGAACACCCCCGAGGCGAGGTTGGCGTTCATCGAGCGCGCCAGGATGCTGAAGTCCGCGGGCACCCCGCCCAGCGCCGCGCCGACCACGACCTCCGCCAGTTCGGGGGCGTACTCGCCCATCAGCTTCACCGCGCCGTTGGTGGCGATGGCCCCGCCCGAGTACCCGATCATCCCGAACTTGCTCTCGCCCAGCTGATCCGGCAGGTACCCGCGGGTCGCGCGAATGGCGTCCAGGATGGCGTGCCCGGCCACCGTCGGCTCGGCGTAGGCCATGCGCGGGCCCTCGTGGTCGGTCATGAGCACGGCGTAGCCGCGCAACAGCGCCAGCTGGGTGGTGGGCAGGATGTAGCCGGTCAGGTTGGCGGCGCGGGTGAACCCGTGCGCGAGCGTGTATCCCGGGTTGCAGTCGCGGCCCAGCGCGTCGATGGGCAGATTGTTGACCACCACCGGCCGCTGTCCCGGCCCGGTCCATTCCCCGACCGGAAGCACCAGGCTGGCGATGCCGTAGGACGGCTCGTCGTGAGAGTCGTTGGTGCGGTACTTGAACTGGAGCACCTGCCGCACCGGCACGATCAGAGTGGGTGCGGCGGTGGCGGTTACGTCGCGCACCGCGACCATGCCGCCCGGGTCCAGGGTGTCGAGCCCGGCGGGCCAGTCGTCGACGAACGGATCGCCGATCGGCGCGGGCATGGTGGCGGCCCGCAGCGCCGCCAGATCCGGTGCCAGCTCCGAAGTGTCGACCAGCGGCGACTCCACGGGGGCCGGGGTGAGGGCGGGCGCCGGGAGCACCTGGTCGATCCAGCGTTGGATATCGGGCAGGGAGATGCCGGGCGGGACCGGTGCGGCGCCGGGATCGGGCGGTTGCGCGAAACCCGGTGCGGCGCAGTACGTGACGATCACGCAGCAGCCGATCGTCAAGGCACCGGCCAGTCTTCGCAAGCGACGCAGCACAACACCCCCACGGATCGGTCAGTCGGTGGTCCGGCGAAGCCTACGGGGACACACCACTGTGACACTCCGGAGTGGTCGGTTCGACGCCACTTCGAGACATGTCCGTGCCCTAACCGGGCCGCGTGTCACGGCCGTCCCGTCACCGATCCGCGATCTCCCGAGGGCTCCACCGGGTCACAGCCGCTTGCGCATCACCATGTCGAGCTGGGCGTTGCTGATCTGGCGGCCCGCGTTGGACACCGAGGTCACCATGCAGCTGCCGAAGGACCCGGTCCGGTCGAACAGCGTGGCCACACCCACCGCGAGGCCGTGCTCGCTGAAGTGGCTGTCGGCCTCCACCCCGATCTCGGTGCCTTCGGGCTGCCGCGAAAGTCCCAGTGTCATATCGGTATTGATGAATCCGATGCCCTTGTCGCCCCAGTTGGTCATCATGCTGGTCGCCTCGGCCACCACCGCGACCCGCACGAACGGGCTCAGCTCCTCCCCGGTCACCACCCGGATCGGGTGCTGCCAGGTGCGCTTGCGGTCGGCGTTCTCGTGGTCGGTGGGCACCGAGTTCCACACCGGCGAGTCCTCCCCGCTGTTGAACAGCGGCGTCCGCGGCAGCGGCGAGGGCGGGGCGATCTCGAGCGAGGGCGCCTGCGGCTCCCGCTCCCGCCGCCACAGCTCCCCCGGCGGCTGTTCGGACGGCTGCAGCAGCACCGCGGTGGCGCGCGCGGCGACGGTGCCGCCCTGCACCACGCTCACGTCGGCGACCCGGATCCGCTTGCCGTCACGCACTCGCGTGACGGGGGTGGTGGTGTGCTCGAAGCGGGCGGCGCTGAACAGGTCCACGGTCAGCCGGACCGGCACGAAACCGTCGGTGGCCTGGGTGCGTTCGAGCTCGCGCGCCAGCAGGCCGGTCAGGGCCGGCCCGACCACCTGCGCCGAGGACCACTGGCTGGCCGCGAACGACGTCGGGAAGAACCCGCCGTCCACCTCGTCGAAATACGCGGGCACATCCACCACGGCACCGGCTCCCGTTCACTCGAATCGATCGAATCCACTGTTCCCAGAGCTAACACAGGCGTGAAGCCCGTCTCAATCCGGGGCCCCGCTGGGTGGGTGAGGGTCAGGGACGGGACCTCGGGCTACCCGGAACCCTATGCGCGCGCGTTTCTCGGCCTGCTGGGCGATCTGGGCGTCACTGACGGCCACGCGGGAGCCGGAGTGGGCCGGTCGCGGGCCGGGTGGTTGTGTACAGGGGGCGACACTGCGTGATTCGGCCGAACCACACCGGGTATCCGCTTGTTATCGGTTCTGCATTACCTCCGGAGAAAGGACAGTGATGTTGCCTGTCACTCCGTACGCCTACCCCGTCGCCCACATTCCGCCGCGCGGCCCCCACATTCCCCGCGACGGCACCCGCAATCGGCCGGACGGCACCGGCCGTCCGCACGGCACGACCCGCAATCGGCCGCCGGCCTTCCAGAATCTGCCGGGCCCGATTCTGACCGCCGCCGGAATCGTGTCGATCGCATTGACTTTGACCGCCGCCGGGTACGGTGAGCTCGTCTGGAGCGTGGTGTGCGGGCTCACCGGGGCGCTCTGCCTGCGTTTCGGAATCGGCCTGATGGTCCTCGAACAGGACCGGATCAAAGCTGCGAAGGCCCAGGACAGGGCATTTCCGGGCGATATTTGATCTTCAGCGAATTCCTGGATAAAGCGGAACAGTCGTTTCCCTCCAGAACTTTCGATCGGAAGTACTGGAAAAGCCCTGTTCGGGTGCTTTACAACCTTTCGCCAACCCTCGTTTCGCAAACTCATAGCATCCCGAAAAGCACTCTGACACTGCGAATTCGATGTTGCAGATGTACTTGCATCTGCGCAACGCACGGTCATAGACTCGTCGTGCAAGGCACCAATAGGGGACAACCAGAGAGCCGAGCGGTGAATCACCGGCGATTCTTCGCCCACGGTCAGCCGTCGGCCTGGCGTCAGGGGCGTTCGAATGAACCAGCCAATCAACCTCAGCCGACTCGGGTTTGCCGACAGAAGTCAGCCGGAGCAAACCTATTCACGTGAGACGGCAACCGCTTTCGTCATCCGCCAGGTCGAATCCACTGGAGCGGCCACTCGGTATGATTTCGACATCGAGCGGATCGTCACCACGGCGCATGCCATGGTGAACGACTGGGATCTGCACCACATGCAGCCGGAGGCGTTCTGGCGGATCGCTTCCAGCTTCATCAGGCAGTAACCGAATCCGGCCGTGCCGCAGACCCACCCGGTCCGCGGCACGCTGATAGGGGCCCCGTGAGGGGCCCCTTATCCGTTATAGGGGGATCAGCGCGGGCTCCACGGCAGGGAGCGGCGCGGGCCCGTCCGGACCCGCGCGGAGCTCAGTCGAGCTTCGCGGCAATCTTCGCCAGCTCTTTGCGGGACCGCTCCGGCGGCTCGGCCTGCACGCTCAGCTGATCCATGACCTGCCGGTACAGCTCGAGGTCCTCACGACGATCCAGGTACAGCGCGCTGGTGAGCTGCTCCAGATACACGATATCGGGCAGTTCGGACTCGGCGAAGCGGAGCATGGTGAACGAGCTACCCGCGGCCGCGTGGCCACCCGCCCCATACGGCAGGAACTGGATGGTGACATTCGGGCGCTTGGACATCTCGATGAGGTACTCGATCTGACCGCGCAGCACACCCGGACCGCCGACCGGACGGTGCAGCACCGCCTCGTCGAGCACGGCCCAGAAACTGGGTGCGCCATCGCGGGTGAGTAGCTCCTGACGCCGCCGGCGCAACGAGACGCGGCGCTCCCCATCCACGTCGTGCCCGAGGGCAACGATCGAGCGAGCGTAGTCGGGGGTCTGCAGCAGACCCGGAACCAGCTGACCCTCGTAGGTGCGAATGGATTTCGCCGCGTGCTCGAGCCCCAGATAGGTTTCGAACCAGGACGGCAGCAGGTCGCTGTAGCGGTGCCACCAGCCCGGCTGATTCGCCTTGCGAACCAGATCCAGGAACTGCTCGCGCTCACCGGGATCGTCAACGCCGTACAGCGTCAACAGATCCCGGATATCGCGCTCCTTGAATCCGGTTCGCCCGAGTTCCAGGCGACTGATCTTGGCGTGGGAGCCGCGGATGTGTTCACCCGCGGCCTCCCGCGTGATTTTGTTGAACTCCCGCAGCTTTCGTAGCTGACTGCCCACCGCGATACGCAGTGCGGTCGGGCCGCGTTCGGCGACAGCGGAATCCGCCTGCAGGTGGGCAAGGGGTTCTGCGATCATGAGGTCCACTCCGATGCTCGGGTTTGCCGGCAGTGGACTCACAACGGCTAGTCGCGAACCACCGCGCCGATTGCCAATGCTACCGCTCAGCGCGCGAGGTCGTCGAACTCTCCACTCTTCGCGCCTTGCAGGAACGCATCGATCTCCGGGCGCGTGTACACGATCAGCGACCCTTCGGGGTCGCGCGAGTTGCGCACGGCGACCTGCCCGTCGGCGAGCGGGGCGAGTTCCACGCAGTTTCCACTGGGATTGCTGAAGGTGCTCTTGCGCCACAGGAGATTCGAGCGATCGATGGGGGTTGCCGAGATGTCCGTCATTTCAGACTCCTTGCCAGTACCGCCCGCAGACGGTGGTCCAGTACTTGCAATTGTTCAATCAGATGTACTTACAGTTGCAACCGCAAGCACGACGATAGCACGCAGGTAGCCCGTGATCGATGGCCTCGGGGCGGCACATCCTTTGCAACACAACAGATTTGATCTTGGAAACCGCCGCCGGCAAGCGAAGTTGCGAAGGGAGAGCGGAGAATTCGGGTCAGTTCATCCCGTTCGCCCGATTGTTCCGGAACCCTATGCCCGAAAAGTCACGTGACACCGGAATCTTCACTCGACACCGGCGACGAGCGTGCAGATGTGCTTGCATCTGCACGATCCGGGCTCCTAAACTCGGTGCACCAATCCCCCACTCGGCCAGAGGCATCCCATGACGCAGATGCTCGTCCGCTCCACCGACGCCGCGTCGCGCGGCGACCATTCCGGTGACTGCGAGACGGAACCACGCTCACTCACCTACCGCCAGGCCCGCGCCATTCTCCGCGCGCACGATCAGCACTTCGCCTGCCGGCAGTATCTGGCGGCGATAGCGTACCTGTCCGCCGACAACGACGTGGACTGAGTCGCCGGGCGCGCGCACTCTTGCGTTCGCGTCGATGCCCGAAGACGAATCGGCGCGCGACTTCCCTTGCGTGACAGTGGGTCCGGCGAGTACCCCGGAGGGTGCCATGCCCTCACGTGGAAGAGCGCCGAGATGTTTCTTATTGCCACCCACGAGCTGCTGACCCAGATCCAGCACGCGCAGGTCTTCGATCCCACTCCCGAGACCCCGCCCGCGGCCGACAAGCTGCTGCGGCTGGTCCGGTATTTCACCTGGTTCGTGCTGCTTTCCGGGGTCCTCGCCATCACCTACGCGGGCGGTCGCTTCGCGTGGGAAAAGTGGAGCGGCAGTGGTTTACAATCACCCAAACAGGTGGCCGGCGCACTCGTCGGCGGCATTGTCGCGACGAGTGCAGGCACCATCATGAACGCGGTAATCGGTCAATAGCTCCCAATTCGGGCGCTGGAAATCTCCGAGATTTCTGCCAAGAGGGGTTGTCTGAGACGAGACCGACCCGTCGGCTCGAACTCACGCCGTCGCGGCCACCACACCGGCGGCGCCGGATCCGGCCACACCGACCAGTTCCTCGAAGCGCGCCACCACCTTCCGGTGGTACATCCCGAACAGATCCTCGAACAACGCCAGCTGCGCCTGACTCGGACCGGCGTCGGATTCCCACACCGCCACCAGCGCCCGCCACACCAGCACGTGCAGATCCGGCGAGACCGCGAAGTACGCCTCGACCGCCGCGGGCACCTCGAGCACCATCTCGCCGATCGAATTGAGCACCGCGCGCTGCACCGAGAGCCCGAGCGCGGTGAGCATCCGGCGCAGCAGCCCGAGTTCGATGCTCAGCATCCGATACGGATCCGGGTCCGTGCCGCGCGCAAGGGTTTCCAGTTCGTCGATCTCGGCCTTGAGGTCGGCCGGGTCGAGCGGGCGGTCGCTGCCGGTGTAGGCGAGCAGCGCCTCGAGCGCGATCCCGCGCTCCTCGTCGACGATATTGCCGAACATCTCCGCGGCGATCTCCGGTTCCGGCATGGACAACCGGAACAGCCGACCGTACACGTCCACGCCGCCCTCGGCGCGCACGTCGCGGATCACGAATCCCTTGCCGCGGTGGGCGTCCACGAAGCCGTACGATTCCAGCCGGCCCAGAATCAATTGCGCCGTAGCGCGATTGAGGTCGAACTCCTCGGCGACCTGGCGGACGGACGGCATCAGACCACCGGGCTCGTACTCCCCGGATGCCACGCGACGCGCCAACTCGTCGGCAACGTCGGCGACGACCGTCCGGTCACCCATCGTGTCACCTCTCCAAAACCCTCGATTACGTCCCAGACAGTCTAGGTGGTTGTTGGATCAACCGCACAAGTCTTCGAATCCGCAGGCAGCGGGCCCGGACAGTTCGGTTTCTTTACGAAATCTCTACGGCATGTGGTACCGATTCCTCCGGTTTCGGGACCTAGGCTGCGGGCGTGGTTTCACCGATCGACGTAGCCAAACGACTCGTGCTCGGACGGCCGTTTCGCAGTGATCGGCTCGGCGAGACCCTGCTGCCCAAGCGGCTCGCGCTACCGATCTTCGCCAGCGACCCGCTGTCCTCGGTCGCCTACGCCACCCAGGAGATCCTGCTCATCCTGACCCTGGGCGGGCTGGCCTACCTGCATCTGACCCCGGTGGTGGCGGCGGGCGTGGTGGTGCTGCTGGCCGTGGTGGCGCTGTCGTATCGGCAGGTGGTGCAGGCGTACCCGTCCGGCGGCGGCTCCTACGAGGTGGTGGCCGAGAACCTCGGCGCGCTGCCCGGCCTGGTGGTGGCCGCGGCGCTGCTGGTCGACTACGTGATGACCGTGGCGGTGTCGGTGTCGGCGGGCGTGGACAACATCATCTCGGCGGTGCCCGACCTGAATCCGTACCGGGTGGCCATCGACCTGGGATTCATCGGCTTCCTGACCGCCATGAACCTGCGCGGCGTGCGAGAGTCCGGCCGCGCCTTCGCGATCCCCACCTACGGGTTCGTCCTCGGGGTGTTCGCGCTCATCGCGGTCGGGCTGGGGCAGACGCTGCTCGGGCATACGCCGGTCGCCGAGAGCGCCCACTACGAGATCCGTGCCGAACAGGTGGGCCTGTCCACGGCCGGGGTAGCCTTCCTGCTGTTGCGGGCCTTCTCCTCCGGCTGTACCGCGCTCACCGGCGCCGAGGCCATCTCCAACGGGGTGCCGGCCTTCCGCAAGCCCAAGGCGCTCAACGCCGCGCGCACCATGACCGCCATGGGCGTCATCGCCATCGCCATGTTCTCCGGGGTGACGGCGCTGGCCATGATCACCAAGACCCGGGTCACCGAGAACGCCTGCGACATCATCGGATTCGCCGGCGACTGCCACAACGACGCGCAGAAGACCGTCATCGCGCAGATCTCGGCGGCCGTGTTCGGCGGCCACTCGCCGGCGTTCTACTACCTGATGGTCACCACGGCGCTGATCCTCATCCTGGCGGCCAACACCGCCTACAACGGCTTCCCGCTGCTGAATTCGATTCTGGCGCAACACCGCTACATGCCGCGTCAGCTGCACACCCGCGGCGACCGGCTGGCCTTCTCCAACGGCATCATCCTGCTGGCGGTGGTGGCCGGGGCTCTCATCTACGCCTTCGACGGCTCCACCACCCGGCTCATCCAGCTCTACATCATGGGCGTGTTCACCTCGTTCACGCTGTGCCAGACCGGCATGGTCCGGCACTGGAACCGGGAACTTCGCATCGCGCAGACCAGCGCCGAGCGGCTGCGAATCCACCGGGCGCGCTTCATCAACGCCTTCGGCGCCTGCTTCACCGGCGTGGTGCTGGTGGTCGTCATGATCACCAAATTCACCCACGGCGCGTACCTGGTGGTCATCGCCATGCCCATCCTGGTCGCGATCATGTGGCTGATCCACCGCCACTACTCGTCGGTGCGCGGCGAACTGGCCATCGACCCGGACGACCTGGAGATGCTGCCCGGCCGCGTCCACGCGCTGGTGCTGGTGTCCGGCTGGCACAAGGCGACGCAGCGCGCGGTGCAATTCGCGCGCGCCACCCGCCCGGACACGCTGACCGCGGTGACGGTCAATGTGGACGACGCCGATACCCGCGCCCTGGCCCGCGATTGGGAGAGTTTCGGGGTCGGCATCCCGCTCAAGGTCATCGAATCGCCCTACCGTGAGATCACCCGTCCGGTGCTCGACGAGATCAAGCGGCAGAGCAAGTCCCGGCCGCGTGATGTAGTGAGCGTCTTCATCCCCGAGTACGTCGTGGGCCGCTGGTGGGAGAACCTGCTGCACAACCAGAGTTCACTGCGCCTGAAAGCCCGCCTGCTCTTCGAGCCCGGCGTCATGGTCACCAGCGTCCCCTGGCAGCTGCACTCCTCCCGCTTCCGCGCCACCCTGCGCGACGAGCACACCCCGGGCGAGATCCGCCGCGGCATCACCGGCCCCGGCGGCCGGGCCTGACCGCTACCCGGCTTCGGGGTCGCCCGCGCCCTCGAGGTTGCCGGCCCACCGCTCCGACCACTCCCACACGCCTTCGAGCACCCGGCCCAACTCCGTACCGGCGGTGGTCAATTCGTAGGACTTGTCGGGGCGTTTGACCACGACCCCGGCATCGGCCAGCCGTTGCAGGCGTACCGACAGCATGCTCGAGCTGCAATTGCCCATGCGGCGGCGCAGTTCCAGGAAGCCGAGCGCGCCCGGCTCCAATTCCCAGATCACCCGCAGGATCCAGCGCTGGCCGAGCAGGTCCATGGCGGCCAGGAGCGGGGCGGCCGAGTCGTCGGCGCGACTGTTGGCGGGCGGTGGCTGACTTGCGCTTCTCATTTCGAAGTACCAATGTAGTGCTTCTGAATTAGAAGCACTCTGG
Organism: Nocardia sp. NPDC004582; assembly: GCF_053602115.1. Taxonomy (NCBI): domain Bacteria; kingdom Bacillati; phylum Actinomycetota; class Actinomycetes; order Mycobacteriales; family Nocardiaceae; genus Nocardia; species Nocardia sp. NPDC004582. The sequence continues at coordinate 15,287 of NZ_JBSGCY010000006.1, forward strand.
TGGATGGAGGTCGCGCATGACAACGACGACAGGGGCCGGGCGGCGCATCGTGCTGATCACCGGGGCCTCGCGCGGGATCGGCGCGGAGACCGCGCGGGTGCTGGCGGGTCGCGGCGACCACGTGGTCGTGAACTACCGGGAGAAGCGCAAGCGCGCGGAGACCCTCGCCGCCGAGATCGCGGCCGTGGGTGGCAGTGCCTCGGTGGCGGGCGCGGATATCGCCGATCCCGACAGCGCGCGGGCTCTCGTCGACGGTGTGGTCGCCGAGTTCGGCCGGCTGGATGTGCTGGTGCTCAACGCCTCCGGCGGTCTCGAGCGTGATGCCGCGCCCGGCTACGCCATGCTGCTCAACCGCGACGCCCAGACCCGGCTGGCCGCACTCGCGCTACCGCACCTGCCCGCGGGCGGGCGGATCGTGTTCGTCACCAGCCACCAGGCCCACTTCTCCCCCATTCGCCAGGCCCCGCCCGGCTATGAGCCGATCGCGGCCAGCAAGCGGGCCGGGGAGGACGCGCTGCGCGCCATGACCGGCGAATTCGCCGACCGCGGAATCGGTTTCACCGTGGTGTCCGGCGACATGATCGACGGCACCATCATCGTGCGCCTGCTCGAACGCCGCGACCCCGACGCCGTCACCGAGCGCCGCGACCAGGGCGATCTACCGACGGTCGAGGAATTCGCCGCCGCGGTCGCCGACGCCGCCACCCTCGACGCGCCAGTGGGCCACACGGTCTATGTTGGCGGCCGGGACTTCCTGCCGGAGCCGACCGCCCCCGCCGCCGCCCACAGCTGACCCGCGCGCACCAGCCCCCGGCCACAACCGCGCGCACCATCGAGACCGGGCCCCAGCGCGAGCAGGGTCAGGTTAGCGGGCGTCGGCGGCCAGGCCCAGGCCCAGCGCGACGAGAATCGCCGCCAGAGTGCGTTCGATGCGGTGGCGAATACCGGTGCGGCGCAGCCAGGTTCCGGCACGGTCGGCGGCCAGGACGACGCCGACGCACCACGAGGTGTCGATGACCAGCTGGATCGCGGCCAGGATGAACACCGTCGGCAGCACCGGGCCGCTGCCGGGCAGGAATTGCGGCAGGATCGTCAGGCCGAAGACCGCCGCCTTGGGGTTGGCCGCGATCGAGATCAGCGAGGCACGGAAAGCGGCCGCGGGCGTGCGACCGCCCGGCAACGCGGCGGTCAGTGCCGCGCCGAAGGCGTCGTCGGCGCGCGAGCCGCGATCGCCGCGGGTGCCGCGCCAGGCCTGGATGCCCAGCCAGATCAGCACGAGCGCGCCGACCAGATGGATGCCCAGGTTCAGGATCTGGTTGGCGACCAGCAGCGCCGACAATCCCGCACCACCGGCGACCGTCCACCCGAAGATGCCGATCTCATTGCCCACCACGGCCGCCAGCCCCGCGGCCCGGCCGTCGCGCACCGACCGCTGCAGGAACAGCGCGGTGGCCGGTCCGGGCAGCGCCGCCAGGATGAGCGAGGCGAGGGCGAAGGCGGGCAGCACCTGAATCCAGTGGGGCATGCCTCGATGCTGACACACGACCCCATCGCCCCCGCCAGCGGTTTTCGCGAGAATGCCGTACTTCACACCCTGCACGGCCGCTCAGGCGACCGTGCCGTCACCTCGCATCACGGTTCGCCACGATGCGGATGACTGCGCGCAGCATGGTCGTGGTGTGCGGGGCGGTGCCGAGGGGTCGGCGCGGACGATAGCGTGCCGGGCCCCCGTCCCGGGACGATCATGGTTGGTATCCGGCACGGAACGGGTAACGCCAGGGTGAGGAGGTGTGGCGATGGTCAATGACGTGGAGAAGCGGTGGAACGATCCGGAGATGCTGCGGCACGCGACCCGCTACGTGCTGAGCGTGCTGGGGATCGCCGTGGCGGGTGGCGTGATCGTGCTGGTGTGGGCCTCGGCCCGGGATCGGTGCCTGAACGCGGGGTCGGTGCTGTGCGACGGCACCGCCAAGGTGGTGGTGGGCCTGGTGCCGGGTGGGGTCCTGCTCGCCGGAGGCATCCTCGCGCTGGTGCTGGCGTTCCGCGCGTGGCGGGCCGGGCGAGCGTGGCCGATCTGGCAGGGCGTGGGCTGGTTCCTGTTCACGCTGATGGTCGTGTATCTGGGCATCGTCGGCTCCCAGGGCTGACCGTTCAGCTCCCAGGCCCGTGGGCGTGGTCGAAGCAGATGGTGCGTCATGGCGTCACCATCCGGTCAGCTGACGGAATCTGGGCGAAATCCGCGGTGCTGCCGCGCCGGACCCCGCAGCAGGATCGTTCGCGCGCCATGGTGACCCGTTGTCCCTGCGGCAGTATCCGATTCCGGCCGAGGTGGATGCCGACGCGGCGGCGTGGATGCTGGTGCGGACGGTCGAGCATCTGACCATTCGCTATCTGCTGGACGGCCCACCCATCCCGCGCGAGCGGTTTCTCGCCGACATCACGCGGCTGATCCTCAACTACTTCCGCGAGCCCGAGTCGCGAGCCGAACGCGAGTGATGGTTCGCCGTCGCGGGGAGGGCGAGCAGCAGGTCGACGGCCCGGGCGGCGCTCTGGGCCGCGCTCTCCATCGTGGCCGACCAGTCGGTCCGGGTCCAATCCCCCGCCAGCACCAGTGTGGGCACGGAGGTGGCCTGGTCCGGCCGCAACCCGTCGGTGCCGACCACCTGCGAGAAGGTGGCCCGCGGCATCGGAACCACCTGCGCGTGCAGCACTTTCGCGTCCTCGGCGGCCGGGTAGTAGCGCCGCAGCAGCGCCATCTGCTCCTCGACCACCGCGTGGTGCGGTTTGTGGATCTGCTCGTACGCGCCGCTGGTGGTCAGGCAGTACAGCCAGCCGTTCAGCGTCCCGCGCCCGTGCATGCGCTGCCGGTCGAAGACCTCGTCGATGACGCCGGTCCCGCCGATGAGGGCCTCCATGGCGGCCTCGGTGCCCAGCGGCCGGTCCAGGTACAGGTTGGTGCTGACGATGGGCGTGTAGCCGAGTTTGTCGGCGGCCGAATAGATGCGGTCGTGCTCGGGTAGCTCGTCGAGCAGTCCGCCGATGTAGGAGTTGGGGACCGCGCACACCACCGCGTCGGCGGGTTGCACCGCGCCCCCGGCCAATTCGACGCCGGTGACCGCGCCGTCGGCGATGTGAACCCGCCGCGCCACGGCCCGGTATCGCACCTGCACCCCGTGCCGGTCGAAGACCCGCTGCGCGCCGGAGACGAACAGCGTGTCCAGGTCGGTGGTCGGGTAGCCGATGGTGACCGGCCGCATCCGCTTCACACCCAAGCGGATTCCGGTGGCCAGCACGTCGGCGAACACCTTGGCCGATTCCTGCCGCACCGGTTCGGCGGCGATGCCGAGGGCCAGCCAGTCCCACAGCGCCTCGCGGGCGGTGTCGGGCATGCCGAGGCGGCGGAACCACTGGTCGGTGGTGAGGTCGGCCAGATCGCCGGGCTGGCGCAGACTCTGCCAGCCCATCTTGACGGTGGCGGCGGCCGCGCGCACCCGGTCGGCGGCCGTCGCGTCCGGGTGGGCGCCGAGCAGGGCGCGCACGGCGGGAAATCCGGTGGTGCCCATGACCGCCGTGCGTCCGCCGGGCCAGCGCAGCACACCCCGCCCCGGGAAGCTCACGTACTGCCGGGTGCCGACGCTGGTCAGGTAGCGGAACAGGTGCTCGTAGCCGCTGGCGATCACATGCTGGCCGTTGTCGGGAATGTCGCGCAGCGGCGCGACTTCCAGCGAATGCGTGCGCCCGCCGAGCCGTCCGCGGCGTTCCAGGAGCGTGACCTGTTTCCCGGCTTCGGCGAGCCAGACCGCGGAGGCCAATCCGGCCAGTCCCCCGCCGATGACAACGTAGCGTCGCGGATCGTTCATGTTCACCCCTGGAACTAGCCTGCACCAAGCAAGCTACGCCCGCCGCACCCTCCGCATACCCGGATTCCGTTACCTCGCACCGGGAATGAGGCCCGGCCGGAAACGACGCCGCCCGCCCGGCCATCGGTGGGTGGCGGGGCGGGCGGCGTCTCGAATCCGTCCGGAGTTACTGATGGACAGCGTCTTCCGCGGGTTTACGGGACATCAGCGGGTAGGCCGCGCACACCATCAGACCCCACACCGCGCCCACCACGAGCGCGCTGCGGCCGTCCTCGGTGAAGAACAGCAGCACCACGACCAGCCCCAGGAACGCCAGCGCCAGCGCCGTGGTGATCGGGGCTCCGGGCAGCCGGTAGTCGCTGCCCGCCAGCACGCCCTGCTTGACACGCACCCGGTAGATCAGGTGGCAGACCAGGATCACGCCCCACACGAAGATGATGCCCATGGTGGACACCGAGGTGATATAGCCGAACGCCTTGTCCGGCGAGAAATAGTTCACCGCGACACCGATCACCATGACCGCCGCCGAGACCGCGATCCCGGCCGCGGGCACCGAGCGGCCGCTCAGGGTCGCCAGCGCGGGCGGGGCCTCCTGGCGCTGCGACAGGCTGCGCAGCATGCGCCCGGTCGAGTAGATACCGGAGTTGCACGACGACAGCGCCGCGGTGAGCAGCACGAAGTTGATGATCCCGGCCGCGCCCGGAATGCCGATCTGCTCGAAGACCTCCACGAACGGGCTGCGGCCCGCGTGGAAGGTGCGCCAGCTCGACACCGACATGATGACCACCAGCGCGCCGACGTAGAACAGGCCGATCCGCAGCGGCAGCGAGTTGATGGCCTTGCGCAGGGTCCGCTTGGGGTCGCGCGCCTCACCGGCGGTCACGCCGACCAGCTCCACGCCGACATAGGCGAAGACCACGATCTGCAGGGCCAGCAGCGCCTGTCCGAAGCCGTTGGGGAACACGCCGCCGTCGTTCCACAGATTGGTGACGGTCGGGTTGGTGGCGTGGCCGAAGTGGAAGATGAGCACGCCGAGGCCGAGCACGATCATGGTGACGATGGCGGTCACCTTGATGGTGGAGAACCAGAACTCGCCCTCGCCGAACAGTCGCACCGACACCAGGTTGGCGACGAACATGATGCCCAGCACGACCAGCGCGGTCACCCACTGCGGGATGTCGAACCAGTACTGCACGTATTTGCCGGCCACCGTGATCTCGGCCATGCAGGTGGCCACCCAGACCGCCCAGTAGGTCCAGCCGGTGGCGAATCCCGCGAAGCGGCCCAGGAATTCGTGCGCGTACTCGGCGAAACTGCCCGCGACCGGGCGGTAGGTGAGCAGTTCGCCCAGCGCCCGCATGATCACGAAGATGGCCAGACCGGCGGCCAGGTAGCAGAGGATGAGCGCGGGACCGGCCTTCTGGATCGCGCCGCCCGCGCCGTAGAACAGGCCGGTGCCGATCGCGCCGCCGATGGCGATCATCTGGATGGTGCGCGGCGACAGGCCGCGCGAGTATCCCTCGTCCGTGGGAGTGATGCCGGAGTCCGGTAGCTGCCGTTCCGAGGCTGTCAAATGGTGTTCCTTCCGCGTGCCGGCGGCCGGAACCCCCTGTTCGCACCTGCGAGACACCGGCCGCGTCGAGCTTGCCGGCGAATTGCGGCGCTCGATCCAACGGCGTGTCACGCTACCGGAGTGGTCCGCGGCGCACAGTCACCACGGCACGTGGTGTCGGATCAGCGCGGCGCGTGGCACCGAGCGTGCGGGCGCGGGGTGCTGATTCAGCGGGGCGCGCGATTCCGATCAGCGCTGCACAGGGCGCTGGGGCTCGGTCCAGTCGCCCTCGTCGACCAGTTCCAGGCCGGTGACGACCTCGGCCTCGATGCGGATGACGTGGTCCATCGGCATATTGATCCACGGGTCGAGCAGCGTCTCGTAGCGCTGCACCTGGTCGCGGTCCATGACCACCCGCGCGACGCCGGTGACGATCACGCTCCAGCCCTGCCGGGTGTGCTCGTCGAACGAGTCCGCCTCGTACGCCACCACTTGGCCGTCGCCGCGCAGCAGGCTGGCGCCGAGGTTGGCGCGCACCACGACGACATCCTCTTCGACGATGTGATTGACCGGCCGGATGATCGGAAGTCCGCGGCGCGAGTACACGATTCGCCCGTATTGCGCGCCCGCCAGCCTTTTCAGTGAATCGGCAGCCGAAAGCTCGCGTAGCCTTCGTGCCCCTACGCCGCCCATCCCTCCGATTGTGGTCGATCGCCACCGATTACGCCAATTGCCTTGCCCCATCGTGAGGTTCACGGCCGGTTCAACGCAGCGGCGGCACCGAGACCAGGGCGGGCGGTTTGTCGGTGCGCAACCCCTTCCAGCTGGGCATGCGCAGGCGTTCGCCGGAGTATTCGCGATATTCGACATCCGCGACCAGGATCGGCTGCACCCAGTGCCAGCCCGCCCCTGCCGCTTCCGGCGGCGGCGGGTCGAAAGGGGCTGCGGAGACGGCGATCCCGTCGAGCGCGCCGCGCAGGACGCGGCGCGCGGCCTGGGTGAAGCCGGTGCCGACATTGCCGAGGTAGACGAGCCGACCGGTCTCGTCGTGCGCGCCCATGATCAGTGAGCCGAAGGTGGTCCCGAACCCGCCCGCGCCCGGCGTCCACCCGGCCACCACGACCTCGGTGCGCTGCCGCAGCGGCGTCTTGATCCAGGCCGGCGACCGGCGGCCGGGCAGATACACCGAATCGGTCCGCTTGGACACGATGCCCTCGATCCGGTGTTCCCGCGCCACCTCCAGCAACTGTGCCGCATCCACATCGACCCAGTGTGGCGGCACCGACAGCGGTTCGGCCAGCGGCAGTCCGGCCAGCCGCTCGCGACGCCGCAGGTAGTTCTCGCGAGTGACGTCGAGGCCGTCCACGCGCAGCACGTCGAAGACGAAGAACCGCACCGGGACCTCCGCGATCAGCTGCTCGCCCGGCCGCGCCACGTGCATGCGCCGCTGCAACCGCCCGAACGAGGGCGCTCCGGCGCGGTCCGGCGCCACGATCTCACCGTCCAGGATCAGAGATCCCTTGCCGGGCAGTGCTTTCAGTGCCGCGACGATCTCCGGATAGGCCGCGCTGACGTCATTGCCGTTGCGACTGAGCAGAATGCATTCGCCGCCCTCGCGAACCGCGATGATGCGGACCCCGTCCCATTTCATCTCCACCGCCCACCCGGGCCCGACCGGCGGCGCTCCCCCGGTCGCCAGCATGGGCGACGGGCCGCGGCGGACCGAGACTGCCACCCGGGCCGCTATCCGCGCCGATATCCGGGCGAACGGGACATGCCCGCGAGTTTGCTATCGAGTTGCCTCCCAGCCGCCGCGGCACGCCGGGGACGCCCGGTTCGTTATGGTCCGCGGGCGCGGTCCAGTCGGCCGCGCTGCCCGCCCCGTGCGGCGGACTCTGTTCGCCCCGAATCCTCAACGCCCCCGGGAGCGCTCACCGGAGAGGGTCGTCACGACGCTGGTGACAGTCGCGACCGGTTTGCCGTCCCCGCGGGTGATATCGCACTGGTAGTGCGTGATGGTGCGGCCCGAATGCGTCGGGTACGCGTGCGCTCGCAGGGTGTCACGCCAGACCGGGCGCAGGAATACCGCCCGCAGATCGATGCTCGTGAACGATTCGCCGGGCCCGACCAGGGTGGAGTGCGCGGTGCCGATGGCCGCGTCCGCCAGTTCGGTGAGCAGCCCGCCGTGCACCGTTCCCTGCTGATTGCCGTGCACGGCGGGATCGGTGTCCAGCTCCACGACCGCGCGGCCGGCGACGACCGCGGTCAGACGGAGACCGAGGGTGCGGGAAATCGCTGTCGGGTAATGGAACTGGCAGGTCTGGTCCGCGGCCAGGGTTCCGGCCAGCTGGGCGTGCAGGTAGTCCAGCACCGGCAGTTCGGTCGGCGAGATCGTCATGGACCTGACGCTAGGGCCGGTCGGTCAGGACGATCAAGAAATTGTCCTAGGTACAGTCGGGTGATGCGCACGTATCAGGAGGTCGCGGCCGAACTCGCGGCGCAGATCCGCGCGGGACGCTGGGCCCCTGGACAACGGCTGCCGACCCATCGGGAGCTCGCGGCCGGGCACGGAATCGCGGTGGCCACCGCGACCCGGGTATTCGCCGAACTCAAACGGGCCGGACTGGTGGTCGGCGAGCCGGGCCGGGGCAGTTTCGTGCGGGATCGATCGGTGCGGCTGGCGTCGGCCGAATACGGTGCGGGCGCGGACACGGTGTGGGCGGACCTGGCCTTCACACAACCGATGTCGCCGCGCCGCGCGGAACTGCTGCGCACCGCCCTGCGCGACCTCGCCGCCGGCGGCGACCTGGACGCTCTGCTGCGCCAGCAGCCTCCGGGCGGGCGACCGCACGACCGCGCGGTCGTCACGCGGTTCCTGGACCGACGCGGAATCGCCGCCGACCCCGCGCGCGTCGTGCTCACCCAGGGGGCACAGCACGGATTGGATCTCGTTGTCCGCGCGCTGTTCTCACCCGGCGACGTGGTCGGGGCGGACGAGCTCACCTATCCCGGATTCAGAGTGCTCGCCCACGCCCACGGAGTCGATGTCGCGCCGATTCCGATCACGTCCGACGGCCCGGACCTGGACGCCCTGGACCGGCTGTGCGCGAAGCGACCGGTGCGCGCGGTCTACACCATGCCGACCCTGCACAATCCGCTCGGCTGGGTCCTCGACCGCGCGCAGCGCGAGCGCCTCGTGTCGATCGCGCGGCACCATGATCTGTTCCTGATCGAGGACGCGGCCTATGCCTTCCTCGCCGACCCCGCACCCGCGCCACTGGTCACGATGGCTCCCGAGCGCACGTTCTGGGTGTCGAGTCTGTCCAAGAGCGCCGCGGCCGGCCTGCGGTTCGGCATCCTGGTCGTCCCGCCGCGCGCCGCGCCCGCGCTCGGACGATTGCTGCGCGCGACCATGGCGAGCCCGCCGGGCCTGGTGACGGCCGTGGCGGTGCGCTGGATCGGCGACGGCACGGTCGACGCCCTGGAACACGCGAGCCGCCGCGCGGCCGCAGACCACCAAGATGTCCTGCGCCGGGAATTGGGTGACCTCCGGCCGATCGCCCATCCGCGCTCGTTCTTCGCCTGGCTCCCCATCGACCCCGGCCAGCGCATGGACCGCGTCGCGGCCGAACTGTCGCGCCGCGGTGTCCGGGTGTGCACCGGCGATGTCTTCGCCGTCACCCGGCATGTCCCGCACGGTCTGCGTATCGCCCTGGGATCGCCCGCGCTGGAGGAGCTTCCGCTCGTGCTCGCCGAAGTGCGGGACGTCCTGGACTCGGTGCCACCGGGCTAGGACCGCGTGCCGATCGTCAGCACTCTCCGATTCCGGCGTCCCGCAGCGAAGCACCGTTCATCGTGTGTGAGTTCGCATTCCGGTCATTGCCACGGATGCGGTGGACAAACGGGCGGGACTCGCCGGACAACCTGCCGATTCGGGGTTTGGCCTGCGCGGCAGCGGGCATTGCCCCGATATGTTCACAATCATCGGGCTCATCGCTCTGCTGGGTGCTGTGACCGTGGGTGTGGCCGGGGTCGCGGCCAACAGCGGTGACTCGCACGCGCTTGCCAACGGCTTCACCGTCTTCGGTCACCTCTATCACGGTTCGAGCGGACTGTTGTTCGCGTACGGGATGGTGATCGGCGCGGTCGGCGCGGCGGGATCGATCCTGCTGCTGGCCGGGATCTGGACCACCTCGCGGCGCGGGCAGGCGGCGCGCCGGGAGCTGCGCCGGTCGCGGCGGGAAATGGCGGCCGCGCGAAAGGAACTCGCGAAACCGGCGCCGGCGCCCGTGCCCACGCGTAGCGTGGAACCACCTCGGAAGCCGGTGGTTCCCCTGGCCAAGACGGCGCCGAAACGTTCGCTCTCGAAACCGAACTGGTCGGTCAACCGTTTCCTCGGCCGTCCGAGCGGGTCCCCCGCACCGAAAGAATCCGCCACCCCCTAGGAACCATCCGAATGTTCGCCGTGCTCGGTCTGGCGCTGCTCGACGCCGGCTGGCTGCTCGCCACCCCGGCCCTGTCCTCGCTCGGAATCATCGTCATGGCCGCCGCCCTGATCCAGTGGCTGCTGGGCGCACCCGCCCGCTGGCTCGCCCATCCCCGCTACTGACCGGACGCCGAGGTCCGGCGCCACCACGCCGACCGGGATCCCGCCCGGTCGGCTAGCGTCGGTTCCATGACGGTGACGGTGCTGGTGCCCGACGAACACGGTTTCGCGGCGGTCTCGAGGCTGCCCGGCGCACGGGCGCTGCGCTACACGCTCGGCGAGCCGCTGCCCGCCGGGGCGGACGCGGCCGAGGTGTTCGTGCCCGCCTTCCTGGCCAGCCGGCCCGAGAATCTCGAACTGGCCCAATCCCTGCCCGAATTGCGCCTGGTGCAGCTGCTCACCGCGGGCGCTGAGACCTGGGTGGGGCGGCTGCCCGAGCACGTCATGATCTCCACCGGCCGCGGCGCGCACGGCGCCAGCACGGCGGAGTGGGCGATCACCGGATTGCTCACGGTCTACCGGGAATTCACCGAATTCGCCGTCGCCCAGCGCGAACACCGCTGGACCCAGCACCGCACGGACACCTTGCACGGCAAGCGCGTTCTGATCATCGGCGCGGGCGATCTGGGCACCGAGACGCGGCGCATGCTGCTGCCGTTCGGCACCACCGTCGAACTCGTCGGTACGCGGGCCCGGGCGGGCATTCACGGCGTCGACGAAATTCCCGCCCTGCTCCCGCATTTCGACGCGGTCATCCTCATGGTCCCGGTCACCACCGCCACCATCGGCATGGTCGACGCCGCCTTCCTGGCTCGGATGCCCGACCGTGCCATCCTGGTCAACGCCGCCCGCGGCCCCGTCGTCCGCACCGACGACCTGCTCGCCGAACTCCAATCCGGCCGCCTGCGCGCCATTCTCGACGTCACCGACCCCGAACCGCTGCCCACCGGCCACCCGCTGTGGGACGCGCCGGGCCTGCTGCTGACCCCGCATGTCGGCGGCAGCAGCACGGGAAACCTGGAGCGCGGCTGGACCATCGCCACCGCCGAGATCGCGCGATACCTCGCGGGTGAGCGGCCGGAGAATCTGGTCAGCGGCGAATACTGAACTGGCGCAATACAAACCCGGGGCGTCGACGCTCAGGGAACCGAGCCCCCGGATGTCGTGAGAGTTACAGCGTGTCCTTGCCGATCGGCCGATTGATCCCGCGCCACTCCCGCTCCCAGCGCGCATAGCGCCGGGCATCGAGCACGGTCCCGGTGAACCACACGGTCGCCGCCGCCGCACACCAGGTTTCGACCAAGATGGCCAGCCCGGTCCCGATCCCCTCCGCCGCCGCGGATCCGGGCCGCGCGGGCGCGATGGTCGGCTGCCCGTTCTTGGTCCACAACGTCACGGTGGCTCCCGCGAGCTGCGGCCCCGGCACATCGACCGTCGCGGTCGCGATCTTCCCGTCACTGTCCCACTGCACGGGCGCCTGATACCGCACCTGATGCGTCGCGTACTTGTCCGAATCCGGCACCCGCGTCGCATCCGCCGTCTCGGTGGCCACCACCCGGACCTTCCCCGCGTCCTGCGCCACGATCCGCGCCTGCGCCCCCGTATAACTGACGGTCCCGACCGCTCCCGCCACCGGCACCGCGGCGGCCACCACCACCACGGCCAACGCCCGCAACACCACTTCCGCCCGATCCGACACACGCATCAACGGACTGGAGTTCCACGGGCGCACTCGCCACAGCCGCGCCGGCCACGAAGGACGCATCGACACCTGGACCACCTCTCCCCACGCGCCGTCGTTCCGCTTACATCGGTAGCTTTACCCAGGTTGATACGCCTTGAACACGTGGAACGTCAAGGTCACAGCGTTGCTTCTGCATTACGCGGCCTCCAGATTCCCGCTTCGCCCGGCCGCCGTCCCCGCCTTCCGCGGCACCGCGATTCGAGAGTGGATCAATGGCTTGCTGGGTGTTAGCTTGATGCGACCGGTTTACTTGGGAGCTCGGAACCGCAGTTCTTGACTCGAAGGAGTTGACGAGATGCTCGCAGGATTCACCCGCTCGACAGCCCTCGCGGCACTGGCCGTCCCGCTCGTTGTCCTGGCAGCACCGACCGCATCCGCGTCCGCGGAGGAGCCCGCGGCGCCGGCGGTGAGTCAGCCGCCGCTGCGGACGAACGTGGACGCGCCGTACATCTCGATTTCCATCTGTCTCCACATCCCGACGCCGGGATCCGCCACCCTCGACTGGTGCTGGAGCACATAGCGAGGAGATAGCTCGCGGGTTCGCCGTCTCCGGTGAACCCGCGCATCCGGCTCACGGTTTGCGAGCCACTCCGCAATAGCACGAGATCTTCGCGTCGTAGGACGTCGAGATGTCGGTGGGTTCCTCCATCCGCCACCGATGCGGTGTGACGACACCCGGGTCGACCAGGTCGAGCCCGGCGAACCAGGACACGACTTCCGCGCGGGACCGGACCTGCGCGGGGAGATTGCGGACGCGGTAGACGTCCTGGGCGGCCGCCACCTGCGCGGAGGCGAAGTCGGCTGTGATGGTGCAGATCACGAGGTACGAACCGGGAGCGAGAGCGTCGAGGAATGCCGAGATGATCCGGTTGACGTCGCCCTCGACGAAATGCAGCAGCGCGATCATGCTCAGCCCGACCGGCTCGGTCAGATCGAAGACCTTGGCCAGTTCCGGCGCGCACAGAATGGAATCGGGATCAGTGACATCGCCTTCCAGATAGGTCGTCGCCGCCGGCGCCGAACCGGTCATCAGCGCGCGGGCGTGCGCCAGGACCAATGGATCGTTGTCGACATAGATCACCCGCGAGTCCGGCGCGACCCCCTGCGCGATCTGGTGCAGATTGGGCTCGGTGGGGATCCCGGTGCCGATGTCGAGGAACTGCCGGATGCCCGCCTCGGCCAGGAATCGGGTACTGCGCTGCATGAACTCACGATTGGCCCGGGCGGCGGTACGCACATCCGGCCACGCCCGCAAGATCTCTTCCGCGGCCTGTCGATCGATCTCGTAATTGTCCTTGCCGCCGAGAAAATAGTCGTAAATGCGAGATGTGTGCGGCTGGTCCAGCGGGAAGGCCTTATCCATCCACCCGCCTCCAATCGCCGATCGACCGACCCATTCGCACAGGCTAACCGTTCGGCCCACTGGACCGAGCGGCTTCCCGAGCGAGAGATCCGGCCCTTGTCCCGGAACAGCGGAAGAGTGGGAAAGGGCCATGATCAGCTCCACGCCGTGGATCATTGGCACTGTGCCGTCGATCAATAGTCGAATCGCCCAGCGCACCGCTGATCTCGCGGACCTCTACCGCGATCTGCACGCACATCCCGAATTGTCCTTCGCCGAGCATCGCACCGCGGCGATTCTCGCCAAACGCGCGAAAGCCCTCGGCTACGACGTCACCGAGGGAGTCGGTGGCACCGGGGTCGTCGCCCGGCTGGCACAGGGCCCCGGCCCGGTGGTCCTGCTGCGCGCGGACATGGACGCACTGCCGGTCCGCGAAAGAACCGGACTGCCCTATGCTTCGACCGCCACCGACCCGGACGGCGGGCCGATCATGCACGCCTGCGGCCACGATGTGCATTCGGTCGCGCTCCTCGGTGCGCTCGACGCGCTGGCGAGCGCTCGCGATTCCTGGTCGGGCACGGTACTGGGCGTTTTCCAGCCCGCCGAGGAAATCGGCGCCGGGGCGCGGGCAATGGTCGACGACGGGCTGTTCGAGCGTTTCGGGCAGCCGGAAATCGTCCTGGCACAGCATGTCCTGCCGATCGCGGTAGGCACGGTGGCGACGCGCGCCGGCGCGCTCCTGGCGGCCAACGACAGTGTGCGGATCACACTGTACGGCCGCGGTGGACACAGCTCGCGACCCGAGACGACCGTGGATCCGATCGTGCTGGCCGCGGCCACCGTATTACGCCTGCAGACCATCGTGTCCCGCGAGATCGCCGCCGCCGACCAGGTCGTCCTCACCATCGGCACCCTGCACGCGGGCACCAAGGACAACATCATCGCCGAGGACGCCCAACTGGGCCTCAGCATTCGGACCTACTCCCCCGCGATACGCGACCGGGTGCTCGAGGCGGTACGGCGGATCGTGCACGGCGAGGCGGACGCCGCGGGCGCGGACCGGGCGCCGGTGATCGAATCCGTGACCCGATTACCCGTCACCTTCAACGATGCTGCGGCACTGGAGAAGACACGCACCGCCCTGCGAGATGCGCTCGGCGCCGAGCGGGTGCTGGATATGGACTCCTTCCCGGCCAGCGAGGACGTCGGCGTCCTCGCCGAGGCTTCCGGCGCGCCGCTGTCGTTCTGGTTCTTCGGCGGCGCGGATCCGGTGAAACTCGCGGCGGCACAACAGCGCGGCACCCTCGACCGGGATATCCCGATGAACCACTCACCGTTCTTCGCACCACTCGCCGAACCCGCGATCGAGCACGGCGTCACCGCTTTCACCGCGGCGGCCATGGCCTGGCTCGATACCAGCCGAACCGATGACGCCGCCTCCTGACAGGCCACCCTCGGTCGTGTGAAACGTCAGCTTTCACGGTCGGCACACCGTAGCGATTTGTCCAGTTAGCATTTCTACAGGCAAGTCAGCTAATATTCAGCAACACGACATGGCGCTCACAGACGGCCGCCTATCGTGTTGTCTTGCTGTATGAATCCCCTCAGAGCGCGCAGAACTCCGCATGCCCATTACCTGTTGAACTAATCGTTAGCAAACACCCTGGAAAGGATGTCCGCCGTGTCGGTATCTGGTGGATCTCGCATGCCCGTCGACGGATGCGACATCCCTGGCCGCAATCCTGATGCGCAATGGCATGTTTCGGCGTTCCTGGCGCCGCACGGCGGGGCCGACCATACCGAGGCCGTGCGCCGGCTACGGGAACTGCGGGCTCGAATTCTCTACGACAACGGCAGGCGGCCGGACTTCCGCGACGCGGGCGGCGCCCATGTCGATGATCAGGAATTGGATTACGGCGCCTGGCATTTCATAGCTCGACGGCATCCGGGCGGACCGATCCTGGGCTACATCCGGCTGTCGACCCCCGCGACCGGTGCGCTGTTCCAGTCCCGAGCCCACCTGGGCGACGAGCACTACGAACGATTGCTCGCGCGGGAAGGCGCCGGTGTCACCCAGACCTACGAACACAGCCGGCTGGTGGTGGAGCATCGCGCGCGCAAACTGGGTTTGGGCGCGCATCTGAACGCGGTCGCGATCGGCGCCGCGCACCACCTCGGGGCCAAGATCATGATCGGCACCTCGGGGACCAAGGACGGCCAGGACCGGTTCCACGGCAGGTTCGGCTTCGACCCGGTGGCGGGGACGCGCTGCTACGTCGAGCGCTACACCGAGGAGGTCGTGATCCTCGTGCACCGGACCGCCGACGGCGCGGGGGAATACACCGACCTGGTGGCGCGGATGCGGGATCACTTTCCGGCATTGGTCACCGACCACCTCGACACGTCGACATCGGAACCGGTCGGAAGCCGGTGCGCACCAGCGGCTCTGGCGTCGGCCGGTACGGACCGCGGCGAGTGGCGCCCGGTGGTGTTCGAACCGACCCGGTCCGCCGATCACACGGCCTTGACCGCGTTGCTCGAATCGGGCCGCGTCACCACCGTGCACGACACCATCGAATCGCAACTGGCCGAGCTGATCCGTTCCCGGGAGCCCCACCGCCGTTACGCCGGGGCCGAACTCGACCGGAAGATCGGCGAGCAGCTCGCCGGGATCGAGACCTGGGCATACGGGACCTGGGTCTGGTACCCCTGGTCGGGCCGGCTGGTGCATGTGCTGCCGCGCGAGGAGTTCCGGCTCGTCCGCACCGACCGCAACCGCGGCAAGATCCAACGCCCCCAGCAACGCCGGCTGCTCGGCCGGCGAATCGGAGTCATCGGCCTCTCGGTCGGCAACAGCGCCGCGGTGACGCTGGCGCTCGAAGGCGTCGGCGGTTCGTTCCGGCTCGCCGACTTCGACGACCTGAGCCTGTCCAATATGAACCGGTTGCGTGCGGGCGTGCACGACCTGGGTGTCGGCAAGGCGGTGCTCTGCGCACGCCAGATGTTCGAGATAGACCCCTATTTGGAGATCGAGATCATGACGAGCGGAATCGACGACAGCACGATCGCCGAGTTCTTCCACGGCGACCGGACGCCGATCGATCTCCTGGTGGAGGAATGCGATACACCGCGGGTGAAGATCGCGGCCAGGGAACACGCTCGCGCCCTGGGCATTCCGGTGATCATGGATTGCAATGACCGCGGCATGCTCGACATCGAGCGATTCGATCTGGAGCCCGACCGGCCACTGTTGCACGGCCGAATCGGTGACCTGCGCGCGGCCGACCTGACTCAGCTGAGCGATCAGGCCACGTCCGATCTGATTCTGGCGATGGTGGATGCCGATCGCATCAGCCCCGAACTCGCGGCCGCGTTCGGGGACATCGGCCGAACACTGAGCAGCTGGCCGCAATTGGCCTCCGATGTGGCACTGGGCGGCGCGCTGGTCACCTCGGCGGCACGCCGCATTCTGCTCGGCGCGCCCTGCGAATCCGGCAGGTTCTACATCGACCTGGATACGTTGATCACCCCCGAATTCAATACCGCGGGCGTACTGGACGGCGCCCTCGCATGACGACCCTGTACTCGCCCGATCAACCGCGACCCCGGTCCGCGCGGCCGCCCGTCCCCCTGCCGATCACGGTGTCGGGCACCGGGATTCATCTACCCGGGACCGTCATCACCAATGCCGACCTCACCCGGACGCTGGACACGTCCGACGAGTGGATTCGCAGTCGCACCGGCATTCGGGAACGCCGGCGACTGGCACCGGAACTGGCCGTCTCGGATATGTGCGTGGCGGCCGCCCCGATAGCGCTCGCCCACGCGGGCGTCCCGGCCCGCGATCTCGACGCCGTCATCATCGCGACCTACACCTACGACCAACCGCTGCCCTCGACCGCGCTGATCGTCAAGGAACGCATCGGCGCGACCCGCGCGCTGCCGATCGATATCACCCAGGCCGCGTGCGCCAATGGGCTGCAAGCCATCCTGCTCGCCGCCCACCTGCTCGAGGTTTCCGCGCGGGCCGTGCTCGTCATCGCCGCCGACTGCGCATCCCGGGTCACCGATCCCCGCGACCGAACCACGGGCGTGTTCTTCGGCGACGCCGCGGCGGCCGCGGTGCTGACCCGCTCCGAAACCCCCGGAGCCGGACTCCTGGCCTGGGATTTCGGTTCCCAGCTGTCCTACGACGTCGAAATCCGGGCGGGTGGCTCCCGGCTGCCCGCCAGCCAGCGGACCGTCTCGGACCGCGACCACTATCTCCGGATGGACGGTCGTGCGGTCTGGGAAACGGCGACCAGCCGTCTGCCCGAGAGCATTCGCAGCGCGATTCAGCGTGCCGGACTCGCCGTCACCGAGATCGACCACTTCTTCCTGCACCAGGCCAACCTCACTATCCTCACCGCCGCCATGACCGAACTGGCGGCGCCGATCCACCGCGCGCCCATCACCCTCGATACCCTGGGCAACACCGGCTCGGCGGGCGTCCTCACCGCTCTGCACCAGGCGTGCGCCGATAACCGCATCCGCTCCGGTGACACGTTCGTGATGTCCGCCATCGGAGCCGGATTCCAATGGGGCACACTCTGTTTCCGCCAGGAATAGCCGCGCCGAGAGGCAGGCGGTGACGCCTTACGCCATTACCGTGTAATCAGGTGCAGAATGGGGTCGCTGACGCCGGACCAAACCACAATCGTTCAGGAGGCTGTCATGGTCGACGATGGTGTTTACCGAGTGCGGTTCCGCGAATCATGTCCCTCGACGACCGACGAGGCCACGAATTTCCACCGGCTGCTCCGAGCGCTGGGTGGAATGGTCGTCTACGGCTCGCATCCCGGCCCGCTGGTGATCGACATCGCGGCGGATGTCGCCGGACAGGTCACGGCATTCCCGTTCGTCGAATCGGTGGTGTCGGTCAGCGACAACTCGGTCGTGAGTGGTACCCCGTAGACGATTCCACCGGGTGGAATTCACCATCGGAACCAGTGCCGGTTCGCGTCCGCCTCATCGGCGCGGGGGAAGCCGATCGCGAAAATCGCCACCACCAGCAGCGCCGCCGCGACCCACCACAAGAATTTCAGTGCGAAACCTGCCGCAAAGAGAATCCCTGCCAACAGGAGCACCAGTAGCGGAATAATCATTCTTTCGCACCTCCTACCGACCGCGTACCCGGATATACCACTCGCTAACACCGGGCCGCCCGCGCACCCCGGCACCGTGTCGGCTTTCGACCACATCCTGCTGACCGTGCACGAACGCGTCCCCAAATAAGCGTCGCGGGTACGGCGTGAACGGTCGTCATGCCCGCCCCGGCGGCCGGCAACACGGGGGCGGTCGACTCGTATGACCAGCGGCGTGCAGAATCGGACATATGCCTCACTCAAATCCGATCAGTGCCTGGAAATCGCTCCGCGCCGGCAACGACCGCTTCGTGTCCGGCAGTCAGGTCCACCCCTCCCAGGGCGCCGGCCACCGCGCCGAGCTGGTCACCGGCCAGCACCCCACCGCGATCCTGTTCGGCTGTGGTGACTCCCGCGTCGCGGCCGAGATCATTTTCGACCAGGGTCTCGGCGACATGTTCGTGGTCCGGACCGCGGGCCACGTCATCGACTCCTCGGTGCTGGGGTCGATCGAATACGGCGTGCAGGTCCTGAACGTGCCCCTGATCGTGGTGCTCGGCCACGACAGCTGCGGCGCGGTGAAGGCCACCCTGGACGCCCTCGACGGCGGCGCGGTGCCCGGCGGGTTCATCCGCAGCCTCATCGAGCGTGTCACCCCGTCGATCCTGCTCGGCCGCCGCGAAGGCCTGAGCACCGTCGACGAGCTCGAGGCCCGCCATGTCGCCGAGACCGCGCACGTGCTCATGGAGCGCTCGCAGATCATCTCCCAGGCCGTCGACGCGGGCCGCCTGGCCATCGCCGGCGTCACCTACCAGCTCAACGACGGCCGCGCCCAGCTCAACCAGGTCATCGGCGATATCGGCGAACAGCCCTGATTCCCGCTGTGCGGAAATCGACAATTCCGCATTGAAATACCAACGGGTCCTGCGGCTTTCGCGATTGTCATCGTGGCAGAAGGGCGGCGCTTTTCCGAGCTCGATTTCGGATTGGCACCGCCCATTTCTGCGTACACTCTCCCGCGATAGCCGACACCTATACAGCAGGGCTCAACAATGACAAAGCTCGACTGGACCACCACCGTGACAACCGGCCCCGGCGGCCTCCGCACCGAGGAAGCCGGAACCCTCGACGGTGAGCTCACCCTCCGCACCTTCTGGTCCGACTCCGACAACCTCGCGCTGGTCACGGTGCAGCACAAGCACATCCGCGAGTGGTACACCATGGCGGGCAGCCCCGTCCCCGCCGATTCCAAAGAACTCGCCGAGGCCGTCCACCACGCCGCCGTGGCCGCCGCCCGCGCGGGCGGCGACGCCACCGCCGGTTAGCGATTCCCCAGAGCGCCCGATCCACACCGCCCTCGGCTACCGGAAGTAGCCGAGCACCATGCGGTTCCCCGGGACGACCCGCCTGGTTCGGCGATTGCGCGGCGATCGCCGAATTCGCCCGTCAGCCGGCCTTCGTCGTGGTCGTGGTGGTCCTGCTGGTCGTGGACGGGACGGCCGTGGGCACGTCGATCACGTCCGGCAGGCGACCGCCGCCGAGAACGGGGACCGAGCTGGTCGGTGCGGGCGGGGTCAGGGGACTGCTGCGATGATCGCCGCATCCCGTCATCGCCGCCGCCACCATCGCTATCGCCGCCACCGTGATCAAGTGCTTGGGCACGAGTCAACCTTTCGAAGAGGGACCTCCCGATTCTGGGGCACCCGCCTCGCGTTTGTGGCGCGAAAGATCAACTTAGGCACACAAAGTCGGCCCTCGTGGCACAGAGATGCCCGAATAGTACCGTGAGTCCGGTTCTCCGGCAGGAGATTCCGTGACGACTCAGCAGCGGACGCCGGTAATGGCGAACCGTTCGACGTCGGCGACATGGCCTCCGGTGGCGGCGACGATGGTGAGGGTGGCCGGGCAGGCGTCCGCGACGGACACCGTGGCATTCCAGGGCGATTCGGTGCCGCCCGCCGGTATCGGTGCGGATTGACCGACGGGCTGATCGCGATCCGCGCGCAGGATCCGGACCCGGATGCTCTCGTCCACGCCGGTGATGGTGCCGCCGACGGCCACCGGCGCCCCGACCGCGCTGCCGTAGCGCGGCGTGGTCAGGTGGAGGGTGGTGTCATCGGTGCCGACGACCTCCCACGGCGCGGTATCGCCGTGCCCGATCCGGGCCAGATGCACGACGGCCGCGACCACCGGCACACCGTTGGGATTGTCGAAACCGACACTGACCCGAGACTGGTCACCCTCGGTGGCCACCCGCACGATCTTGTCCACCTTCGCGAAACCGAGGTAATGCTGGGTGAACGACTGCGCGGTGGCCGCGGGATCGAGATGCCACGGCTGATGCCCGGACCCGGCGTCCTGCTGCCAGGCCGCGGCTTCGGCGCGATCGCGGAACGGCCACAGCGGTTGATAGGGAAAGTCCGCGGCCGAGGATGTCGTCGTAGAGCCCGCGGTGCCGCTCCCCGGCGCGGCTCCGCCCGGGGCGGCGGTCGTGGACGCGTCCGTCCGTGCGGTAGTCGTGGTGTCGGAGGGCCCGCCCCCGCTGGAACAGGACGCCAGCAGGATCGCCGCGGGAATCGCGGCCATCGCGAGGACCGTCCGGCGGCGCTGCCCCTGAGAATTCGTCGTGGTCATGTCCGCACCGGCCTCCTGCCGAGAATGGGCCCTTGGTCGGATTATCGGACGAATCCCCGGTGATCGCCATGATCCGCACGACCATGTCCGGAACCGAATACCTCGCCCGCCGCCGGGTATGCCGACCGTATGGAACCTCTGAACGTCGGATCCGGTATCGGATCGGACGGAACCCCGGTTCCCCCGGTGCGACCGCCGGAACCGGTCCCACCGCCGGGGCCGCCGATCCCCCGCCCGCCGGATCCGTCGGGTGCGATGACGCCGGGCACCGAGATCGCGATCCGGATCGATCAGACGCTGACCCAGGACGCCACCGGCACCGTGGTGATGCAGGAGCTCGAGGCCTTGGACCTCGATCGCGCACGCACTGAAGTCAGTGTCCAGTACATCGACCACAATCTCTTGCAGACCGACGAGAAGAACGCCGAGGACCACGAATATCTCCGCACGGCCGCCCAGCGCTTCGGCCTGTGGTTCTCCAAGGCGGGCAACGGCGTCTCCCACCCCACCCATATGCAGCGCTTCGGTGTGCCGGGCAAGACGCTCGCGGGATCGGATTCGCACACGCCGGCGGCGGGCTCGCTGGGCATGCTCGCCATCGGCGTGGGCGGATTGGAAGTGGCGCTGGCCATCTCGGGTCAGCCGCTGTACCTGCGGATGCCGAGGATCTGGGGTATCCGGCTCGAAGGTGAACTGCCGCAGTGGTGTTCGGCGAAGGATGTGATCCTCGAGCTGTTGCGCCGCCACGGCGTCAGCGGCGGGGTCGACCGCATCATCGAATACCACGGTCCCGGCCTGGCGGGACTGTCCGCGATGGACCGGCATGTGATCGCGAACATGGGCGCCGAACTCGGCGCCACCACCACCGTTTTCCCGAGCGACACCGCGGTGCTCGAGTTCCTGCGCGCGGAGGGACGCGAGCACGACTGGGTCGAGCTGGCCGCCGGCCCCGACGCCGACTACGACATCGAGGACACCATCGACCTGTCCACGCTGGAACCCCTCATCGCGAAACCGTCCTCGCCGGGCGCGGTGGTCCCGGTACGGGAGGTGGCGGGCACCGAGATCGCGCAGGCGGTGATCGGCTCCAGCGCCAATCCCGGCCTGCGCGATTTCGCCATGGCCGCGGCCATGGTGGCCGGGCGGCAGACCGTGCCGCAGGTCAGTTTCGACGTGAACCCCACCTCGCGGGAGATCCTCACCGACCTGACCCGCATGGGCGCGGTCGCCGACCTGGTCGAGGCGGGCGCGCGCATCCACCAGGCCGGGTGCCTGGGCTGCATCGGCATGGGTCAGGCCCCGGCCGTGGGCCGCAATTCGCTGCGCACCATGCCGCGCAATTTCCCGGGCCGCTCGGGCACCAAGGAGGACTCGGTCTGGCTGTGCTCGCCGGAGACGGCGGCCGCCTCCGCGCTCACCGGTGTGATCACCGATCCGCGGGAGTGGGCGCGCACGGTCGGCATGGACTACCCGAAACTCGAACTGCCCGTGCGGGCCTCGGTCAACACCTCCATGCTGGTGCCCCCGCTCGAACCGGAGCGGGCGCGGCTGGTGCGGCCGGTGAAAGGGCCCAATATCTCCAGCCTGCCCGAGCTGACGCCGCTGCCGGATCAGATCGTCGGACCGGTCCTGCTGAAGCTGGGCGACGACATCTCCACCGACGCGATCTCCCCCGCCGGAGCCCGCGCCCTGCCCTATCGATCCAATATCCCCAAGCTGGCGATGTTCGCCTTCACACCGATCGACGAGAACTATCCCGAACGGGCGCAACGGGTTTCCGACACCGGCCACTTCGTGGTCGCGGGCGAGAACTACGGTCAGGGCTCCTCGCGCGAGCACGCGGCGATCACGCCCCGCTTCCTCGGATTGCGGGTGGTGATCGCCAAATCCTTCGCCCGCATCCATTGGCAGAACCTCGCCAATTTCGGTGTCCTGGCGCTGGAATTCGACGATCCCGCCGACTACGACCGCATCGACCGCGACGATGTGCTCGGACTCTCCGCTCTCCACGACATCGGCCGCGTCTCGACGCTGGAGGTGGTCGATATGAGCAAGGAGTCCACTTTCACCGTGCGGCACCGGCTTTCGCCGCGACAGGTGCGAGACGTCCTGGCCGGCGGCCTCATCCCCCGGCTCGCGGCGCGCGACCGCGCGTTTGACGACGGGGAGGCCGGGAACAGCGACAACGTCAGCCCCTCGTGAGTCAGGCCTTCCGGAAAGGAATCCATCATGCTGCGGCGCATTGCCCACCCGCTCTTGGCGACCGCTTTCGTCGCCGACGGAATCGACACGCTCACCCATCCCGACCCTCGGATCAAGACCGCCACCGCGGCGGTGCGGCAAGGCGAGCAGCGGCTCCCGTCCAAACTCGCGGCCTATCTGCCCGATGATCCGGCGCGCGTGGTCCGGATCAACGCGGCCGTCCGCATCGGCGGCGGCGCGCTGCTGGCCCTGGGCAAGCTGCCCCGGCTGTCGACCGCCGTGCTCGCCGCGACCGTGGTTCCGGCGGCCCTGACCGAACCGGGGTTCTGGACCGAGGAGGACCCGGAACGGCGTTCGGCGCGGCGCAACGCGCTGCTCAAGGACGTGAGCCTGCTCGGCGGGCTGCTCATCGCCTCCACCGACCGGCAGGGTAGACCGTCGCTCGGATGGCGTGGCCGCCGCGCCTTGGCGAAGCTGCGCACCGACGACTCGGCGCCGAACCGGCTGGCCGACGCGGCGCTGATCCACGGACCCGAACTCGCCGCGGCGGTACGAACCCGCGGCGAGCACCTGGCCGAATCGGCGCGTGAACGCGGTCCCGAACTGGTCGCGGCACTGCATGATCGCGGCGAACGACTGGCCGACGTGGCCCAGCACCGGGGCACCCAGCTCGCGGACTCCGCCCGCGAACACGGGCCGGAACTCGTCGCGGCACTGCACGATCGCGGCGAACGACTGGCCGAGGTCGCGCAGCACCGCGGCGAACGACTGGCGGCGGCCGCCCAGCAGCGCGGCGCCCGGCTCGCGGATTCGGCCAGGGAACACGGTGAGCAGTGGGGTGATCTCGCCGGCGACCGCGGCGGGCAGCTCCTCGACGCCGCCCGCGACCGCGGCGGTCACCTGGCCGCGAAGGCCAGGGAGCGCGGTGAGCGGGTCGCCGACGCGACTCGTTCCACCACCGCCAAGGCGCGCTGAAAGGAGCCCGTCGTCATGGCATCTCAGCCCGCACGCGCCCGCCGGCTGCCCACGATCGCCCGCCGGCTGGGCATGGCCGTGGCGGCGGCCGCGCTCGCCGTCGGCTGTTCGAACAGCACCGAGCCCGGCGTGCCGGGAACCGGTGCGCCACAGCAGGACTCCGGTTCGCCGACCATCTCCGCGAGCGCCGCCAAGAACCTGTGCGACATGCTGCGGCCCGAGGTCGGCACGTGGAGCGCCGAGGGCCAGACCGAGGCGCGGCTGAAATTCAATGCCACCGTGCAGGATTGGGCTCTGCGCAACAACGGCGTGAACATCGCCGTGATGCGCAATCGCTCGGTCATCGACCAGACCACCACCGCCGCCTGCCCGGACGTGCGGGAGGCGGCGGCGAAGGCGATCGGGTTCCCGGATCTGGCCTCGGGCCTGGCGGGATTCTGATCGGGTGGCCGGCGAGCCGGCCCGGTCGGCCCTGGCCGGCGAGCCGGCTCAGTTGGCCAGCGACTCGGTGCGCAGCCGGCCGAGGGTTTTCGCCAGGATGCGCGACACCTGCATCTGCGAGACCCCCAGCCGCTGCGCGATCTGATTCTGGGTCATCGATTCGAAGAAGCGCATGGTCAGTACCCGCCGCTCCCGTTCGGGCAGCTCGGCGATGAGCGGGCGGACGGCGAGGTACTGGTCGACGTGTTCGAAGCCGGGCTCTTCGGCCCCCAGCGCGTCCAGCATGGCCAGCGGCGTGTTCTCGCCGTCATCGGGGCACGCGGCTTCCAGCGACGAGCTCTGGTAGGCGTTGGCGGCCAACAGGGCCTGGGTCAGCTCGGACTGGTCCACCTTCAGTTCGGCGGCCAGTTCGCGCGCCTTGGGCATGCGTCCCAGGCGCTGGGCCAGGGTTTCGACGGCGGCGCCCAGGCGGATCTGGGTCTCCTTGACCCGGCGCGGCACTCGCACGGCCCAGGTGCTGTCGCGGAAATAGCGCCTGACCTCGCCCATGATGGTGGGTACGGCGAAGGACAGGAAGCGCGACCCGCGGTCGACATCGAACCGGTCGATGGACTGCACCAATCCGAGGCGGGCCACCTGCACCAGGTCCTCGAACGCCTCACCGCGACCGGAGAACTTGCGCGCGATGTGATCGGCCAGTGGCAGGCATCGGTCGATCGCCTCCTCGCGCAACGCCTTTCGCTCGGGAGCGTCGCATTCCACGGCGACGGCAAGCTGTTTCAGGAGCGGCTCGATATCGTCATAGCTGTCACCCGTCATCGGAATCACCCCGTATTCGGCTGAACTGCATAACAATGGTGTACCCAAACCCGGCGCCGGGGGAACATGTTTTCGAGGTCGGAACGCGACGGTCACCGCAACCTCCCTGAATAACCCAGGTCAGAGACGTATTGCCACAGAACAAATCTCGAAACAGGCGCTTCAGGTCAGATTTTCTGGAGCGTTTGACGGCCGATTCACCGGGAACTGCGGGAATGTCACAACCACCCCTGCGAAGGAATAATCATGATCATCCTGGGCCTCGTATTGCTGATCCTGGGAATTATCTTCGGCTTCTCGATCCTCACCACCATCGGTGTCATCCTGATGCTGATCGGCGCGGTCGCCTGGCTGCTCGGCGCGGCCGGACGTCCGATCGGCGGACGCGCCCACTATTGGTAGTCCCGTCGTCGCCGGTGAACTCCCCTGCACCAGCATGCGTTTCATCCGACACATCACCGTGAGCCCAGCGGAGTACTCCGCTGGGCCATCGTCGCGGTCTATCGCCTCATTCCGGCCGTTCGCCATCAACCCGGCGCCGGGTGAATTCCACGGCCACCGGGTATCCGCGTTGAACCACGTCGAATTCCGCGGTGTCCACCGTCAGCGAATCGGTCAGCGATTCCACGAAATGCCAGCCGAAACTGTGCTCGATCAGGCCGCCGCCGGCGCCGATCACCGATGCGGCGATAATCCGTACGCGCCGCTCGTCGAAACGGAATTCGCAATCCAGTGCGGTATTCGGGACGGCGGCGGCGATCAGCGCCGTGGCCACCTGATCCAGCGCCACGCGGACATCGATGGCGGCGTCGATAGTGAAATCGGCCGTGAGCATCACGGTTTCGGCTATCGCCCGCAGCATTTTCAGGTGCCCGGCATCGGCGCGCACCCGCAGCGCCACGTCTCCGGAGCGCGGCGGCGATTCCGGATCCGTACCGTCGGTGCGGAAGCGCGTCCTGCCATCTCCTCGTGGCGGTTCACTCATGACTCACCACCCCATCCAGCCCCCATCGCGATCTTCTCCCCCGTCTTCGTTCGCTTACCCGATGATGCCGGAGGGAAACCGTCGAAAGGTCAGGATTGACGGGGTGGAAGTACGCGGTTCAGAAAGTCCTGGGCTTCGGGGTCGGCGAACTTCAGAATGGTGAAGTGCGTGGCGGGCGCGCGCAGCACGAGTTGGCTGTCCGTACCGGCCGATTGGAGCCGCTGCTGCAGCAGCACGGTGGTCGGAACGGGTTGAACGGTGTCCGCTCCGCCCTGCAGCAGGACCACCGGACCGCGGTAGCCCGTGGCGGGCACCGACAGATAGTCGCGCAACGCCGAGATCACCGATTCGGGCAGGGACGTGGTGAACAGCTCCCCGACCGACCTGCCCGCGACCGCCGCCTCGAGGGAAGCCAGGCAGTCGTTTCCGGCCCGGGCGATGGCGAGGACTTCGTGACCGTGCGGTGACAGGTAGTCGGTGACGCCGAGTTCGGGGCGGGCGTGGTCGAGGCCCGCGAGAATCATGACCAACCGGGCGTGCAGGCCGTCCAGCCCGGGGAGCACGGGTACGCCCGGCCGGCTCAACGCGGCGATGATGTCCTCGACATTGCTGGTCGGCGCGTAGGCGAGGGTGCCGCGCAGGTCGAGTTCCGGTGCGTAGCCCGCGGACATTCCGGCCGCGGCGAGCACCGACTGCCCGCCGATGGAATGCCCGGCCAGCACGAAGGATTCGGACAGCCCGGCATCCACGGCGTGGCCCGCGCGCACGATGTCGAGGACCGCGTGGCCCGCGGCGCGCCCGGCCAGGTATTCGTAGACGCCGGCCCCGCCCAGCCCGATGTAGTCGCTCGCGGCCACCACGTAGCCGTGCGCCAGATACGTTGACAGCTGCGGTGTCTCGTCGAACGTGTCCGCCATGCCGCCGTTGATGGTGGGCGCGCAGCCCGCCGTCATGCCGCTGGTGCCGTGCGCCCACGACACCACCGGCCGATCATCCGCCGGGGCGGTCCCCTCCGGCAGGTAGATCGTGCCGCCGCTCACCGCCGCCTCGCCGTTCTGGCCGGTGGTCCGGTACGTGACGCGATACCCGCTCGCCGCCCCGGGAATCAGCTCATCGCCGCGCAGTGGCCGTGACGCGACCACCGCGCCCGGCGCTCCTCCGGTATCCGGTTGCGCCACAGCCGATCCGGTCGCCGCGGCCGAGGACAGTGCGGCGATCGCCGCCAGCATCAGGTATCGCACGGGAAGCTCCTCCGGGATGAGTCGCCGACGCTCGCCGACGACTTTGCGAACACGTTCCGAAAGTAGCATCCGCAGGTCACACTGTCGAGAGCGGAACGGCGCGGCATGATGGCAGACATGTCCCGACCGACCGCCTCCGCCGGCCGCCGCACCGGCCGCCCGCCCGTCACGTCCCGCACGGAGATCCTGACCGCGGCCCGCCGGTTGATCGACCGCGACGGCTGGGAGCGGCTCACCATTCGCGGCCTGGCCGCCGAGGCCGGCATCGGCGCGACCACGGTCTACCGCCACGTCCAGGACAAGGAGGACCTGCTGGTCCTGCTGCTCAACCACTACGCCGACCAGGTGGAACGCCCGCAGCTGCCGCCGGATCCGCGCGACCGGATCGTCGCGGCCGCCACCGCCATGCACGACCTGCTGGCGGGCTGGCCGTGGGCCGCCGAGGTCCTCACCGTCGACGGTTTCGTCGGCCTGCTCGACGAATCAGCGCTGTGGACGGTCGAATCCATCCTCGCCGCGGCCGAATCCACCGGCCGCACCCCCGATCAGGCCGCCTACATCTTCCGCTCGATCTGGTACTACACCGTCGGCGAGATCCTGGTCCGCACCCACTCCCAGCGCCGCGGCAGCCCCACCGCCCCCGGCCGGACCCCCTTCGGCGACCTCGACCCCGACCGGGTCCCCCGCCTGGCCGCGATCGGCGACCGCTGGCCCGCCCTCGCCGCCCGCGACACCTACCGCGAGGGTTTGCGAGCCTGCGTCGACGGCCTGCTGGCCCAGACCGGCCCGGCCGAATCGTGATGCCGCACGACCGCTTCCGGGCCCCGATCACCCGGCGCGGGTGCCCGCTAGAGTGCGGGCATGCCGGAAAAGATCATCCGTAACACGTTCACCGTCCCCGCCTCCCCCGAGGCCGTCTACGACCATCTGATCCGGCCCGAGCACTACATCGGCCTGTCCCCGCTGGTCGTCGCCGTCGAGGACGTCCAGGACGGCTCCTACCTCGCCGTCGAACGCTTCCGTTTCCTGGGCCTGAAGCACGACAACCGGATTCGCGTCTCACTGCTCGGCACCCCGGGCAAGGCGGTCTGGGGCGAGGTCGACAGCCCCGGCGGCGTGCGCATGGGCTACCGCTTCGACCTCACCCCGACCGCCGAGGGCACCCACATCGACGACGAACTGCGCCTGCGCACCCCCTTCGGCCTCATGGCCTTCGCCTCCGGCCAGGCCCGCAAGGTGCAGCTCGCCCGCGCGGGCATCCTCGCCGAACGCCTCTCGGCCGCCTAGGGCTTGACGGCGACGCCGCCGGCGATGCAGCGGCGGACCGGGCTCAGCGGCGTGAGTTGCGGGCCGTCGGGCCACCATTCGTCGCAGAGGACGAGACCGGGCTCGATCATGGTGAGGTTGCCGAACAGGGCCTGGATCTCGGCGCGGGTGCGGAAGCGGCCCGAGCCCATGGGGCTGTGCACGAACTTCTCTTCCATCTTGCGGGCCAGCTCGCTGTATTCGGCGGTCTCCGGATCGTAGAAGTGGGCGATGGCCACATACGAGCCGGAGGGCAGCACGTCGATATAGCTGCGCATGAGCGCGGCGACGTCGTCGGCGGCGTAGTGGTGGAGCGTGCCGATCTGGAACAGGGCGATCGGGCGGGTGAAGTCCAGTTCCTCACGGATTTCGGGGTGTTTGACCACCTCGAACGGGCGGAAGATGTCGGCCTCGACGATGGTGGTGCGCGGACTGCCGGCCAGCAGGGCGCGGGCGTGGGCCAGCACCATGGGGTCGTTGTCCACGTAGACGACCGAGGCGCCGGGGTCCACGCGCTGCACCACCTGATGGGTGTTCTCGGCGGTCGGCAGCCCCGAGCCCAGATCCAGAAACTGGTCGATGCCCGC
This sequence comes from Nocardia sp. NPDC004582, assembly GCF_053602115.1. Lineage (NCBI taxonomy): Bacteria > Bacillati > Actinomycetota > Actinomycetes > Mycobacteriales > Nocardiaceae > Nocardia > Nocardia sp. NPDC004582. The sequence continues at coordinate 44,583 of NZ_JBSGCY010000006.1, forward strand.
CTGTTTGGCCAGGAAGCGGCAGACGCGGATCAGGAAATCCCGGTTGGCCCAGGCCAATTCGGCGACCCCGGGCGCGACCTCGCGTACCTGGTCGAGCACCGCGCGGTCGACTTCGAAATTGTCCTTGCCGTTCAAGGCGGCGTCGTAGACGCGGGCGATGCTGGCGCGCGTGGTGTCCACCCCAACCGGCGCCGCACTCGGATAACTCTGCACTGACTCGGACATCTCACGCTCCCCTGACAATCGATTCGTTCCGGCCCCGGCCCACAGCAAGTCTGTCGCATACGCGATGATTTGGGACCGGATCGCCGGGTCCGCGCCGAATCGGTAGGGTGCGGCCGTGGATACAGCGGAATTCGTTCAGCGCGGCAGCACCATCGTGGACCGGTTGTCCACGACGCAGACCCCGCCGCCGTGGCAGCTGGTGGTGGGCACCGGCGTGGTGGCGCTGCTCCTGGTGGCGTTCCGGCCGACGTGGCGCATTCTGCGCAATGCGGTCACCATCGCCCACGAGGGCGGGCACGCGTTCACCGCGCTGCTGACCGGCCGCCGCCTCAACGGCATCCGATTGCATTCCGACACTTCGGGACTCACCGTGTCGAGCGGGAAACCCTATGGCCTCGGCATGATCCTGACCATGGCCGCCGGGTATCCCGCGCCCGCGCTGCTGGGGCTGGGCTACGCCGCGCTGCTGGGCGCGCACCGCATCACCCTGATGCTGTGGCTGACCATCGCGCTGCTGCTGGTGCTGCTGCTGAAGATCCGCAACTGGTACGGCCTGCTGTCGCTGCTGGTGACCGGCGGCGTGGTGTTCGCGGTGTCCTGGTTCGGCAGTGACACCACCCAGGCCGCGCTGGCGTACGCGGCGTCGTGGTTCCTGCTGCTGGCGGCGGTGCGCCCGGTGATCGAACTGCAGCGCAATCGCGCGCACGAGCCGAATTCCGACGCCGACCAGTTGGCTCACCTGACCAGGATCCCGGGCCTGCTGTGGGTGCTGGCCTTCGGCGCGATTGCGCTGTGCTCGCTGGTCCTCGGCGCGCGGCTGCTGCTGGCCGACGTGTCGGGGGTGTGTGTGCCGCCGCTCACGCACAGCACCTGTGCGGCGTCAACCGCCGGGTGAGCATTCTCGCACCTCAGGGCGAGAGTGGTATCGCTGCAAGGATTCTGGCGAACGAGGACTACCATTCGGTTTGCACCGTCCGGGTGATCGGAAACACCGGATTTGCCCGGATCTCGGCCCGTCGGCACCACCGGCGGGCGTTCGACCGTTGCGGCTAGGAGGGTTTGGGGATGGACAGACCGGAGTGGGCACCCGAAGGCGTGGACATGAACCGGGCAAGCCCGGCGCGCATGTACGACGCGCTGCTGGGCGGCTCGCACAACTTCGAGGTCGACCGGCAGGCCGCGGAGGCGGGTAAGGCGCTGGTCCCGGACCTGCCGCGGCTGGCTTTGAGCAATCGGGCGTTCCTGCGCCGGGCGGTGCGGTTCCTGGTGGATCAGGGCGTGCGGCAGTTCCTCGACATCGGGTCGGGCATCCCGACCGCGGGCAACGTGCACGAGGTGGCGCAGGCGATCGACCCGGAGTGCCGGGTGCTCTACGCCGATATCGACCCCGTGGCCGTGGCCCACTCGCGCGCCATCCTGAAGGGCAATGACCGGACCGCCGCGATCGAGGCCGATCTGCGCGAGCCCGGCGCGCTGCTGGCCCGGGCCCGCGAGACCGGCATCATCGATTTCGACCAACCGGTCGGCATTCTCCTCATCGCGGTCCTGCACCTGATGGGCGACGACTACGCCCCCCTCGTCAAGGTCAACGCCCTCTACGAGGCCGTGCCCGCCGGGAGCTACCTGGCCATATCGCACCTCACCTCGGCCACCCGCCCCGACGACGCCGCCAAACTGGTGGAGAACTCGCGCGACGTCAGCAAGATCGGCCTGCAATTCCGGACCCGGGATCAAATCGCGGCCCTGTTCGGCAATTGGGAGCCGATCGAGCCCGGTGTGGTGGAATTGCCGTTGTGGCGGCCGGAATCCGACCGTGACCAGCATGAGGCGCCTGGCCGGTCGCTCGGTCTGGCGGGTGTGGGCCGCAAGGCCTGAGCAGGGGCACGAGGCAGGGGCAGGGGGTAGGCGGTGGGAGCACACGAGCTGGCGGTCCGTTGGGCCGAGGCGCTCGAGGGCGCGGTGGCGCCGACGCTCACCCGGTCGCAGGTCGAGCAGTTGCTCGACGGTTTCGGCGACCGGCTGATCGCGGCCGTGCGCGGCAGCGAAGACATGTCGGTGGCCCGCGAGGCCGCCCGCGCCCTGGTGCGCGCGAACTACCGGGATCCGCTGACCGTGCACCGGTCGGTGCTGGTGTTGTGCAAGGACCTGGTCACCGACGCCTGCCCCGACCCGGGCTGCGCGGACTACTGGCCGGTGCGCGACCGCGCGATCGAGCTGGCCGCCGAGTTCGCGGCCGAGTTCACCGCCGGGCTGCGCAGCGTGGCGCTGTCCGAACAGGAGAAGACCCTCACCGCGGCGCTCACCGCCGCCCGCGAGGCCGACGCCCGCAGACAACTGTCCGAAGCGCGCTTCCAAGCGATCTTCGAGGGCGCGTCGGTCGGCATCGGCACCGTCGACATCAGCACCGGCCAGGTGGTCGATGTCAACAACGCCATGGCCGAGACCCTCGGTGTCCCGGCCGGGGAGATGCCGGGCCGCTCGGTGGCCGACATCCTGGGCCCGATCAATATCGGCGACGCGTTCGGTCTGTTCCAGCGTTTACTGGCCGGCGAGATCGACCGCTTCCGCTTCGAGACCGAACACACCAAACCGGACGGTTCGCACACCATCATCGACCTGTCCATGACGGTGGTCCGCGACAGCGAGGGCAAGCCGCGCTTCCTGATCGGTGTCACCGTGGACGTCACCGACCGCAAGGAACTGGCCGACCGGCTCTGGTACGACGCCCACCACGACTCGCTGACCGGCCTGCCGAACCGCCTGCTGTTCTTCGACCGGCTCGCGGCCGCCACCGGCCAGGTGGGGGTCTGCTACCTGGATCTGGACGGCTTCAAGGAGGTCAACGACCGCCGCGGCCACACCGCGGGCGATCAGGTGCTGTGTGAGGTGGCCCAGCGACTGCGGCAAGCCGTGCCGCCGCACGGGGTGGCGGCGCGCCTGGGCGGCGACGAGTTCATCGTGCTGGTCGAAAGCTGCTCCGGCCCGGAGGAATTGGACTCCGTGTCCGAGGACCTGCTGGCCGCGCTGCGCGACCCCTTCGATGTGGCGGGGCTGTCGGTGCGGGTGGGCGCGAGTATCGGCACCGCGCTGGTGGACACCGACTCCACCGCCGTCGACGAGCTCATGCACGCCGTGGACACCGCCATGTACCGCGACAAGGCGCTGCGGCACGGCCGCTAGATCACGAACGGCACCAGGGCCTTTCGCTCGGCCGGGTAGTCGGAGAACTTCTCGCGGTACCAGGTGTGGGTGGCGAAGGCGCGGGGCACCAGATTGCCGAAGGTGATCAGGAAGATGACCACGCCAGGCAGCGCCCAGGTGAGGATGGCGAACCCGGCCCAGGCGATGAGCTCGCCCAGATACGTGGGACTGGTGACGAATCGGAAGCCCAGACCGAACGGAATCTTGTATTCCGTTGCGCCCGGGTTGTTCTTATCGCGAAGATTCCGCACGATCCACTCGGAACTGGTGAGCAGCGCGAAACCGCTGAGGTAGATGATCGATCCGATGATGAAGCGCGGGTCGGTCAGCCAGCCGGTGCCGTACTGCCCCAGGTAGTCGTGGCTGAACAGCGCGCCGTTGAGGTAGCCGTGCATGGCGGTGACGAACATGCCCATACCGAGCACCGAAATGTTGAAACTGCTGGTCTTGCCGGGCACTTGGCGAATGGAAAGGGGGAAGAACCAGCCGCGGTTGGCGTAGTGGAGAATCCAGATGGCCGCCAGCACCAGGGAAGTCGGCTCGAAACGGTGCGGCCCGCTGAGGTACGCGACCGCGAAGACCACGGTGGCCGGAATCTCCATCAACCACCAGCCGAGTTTCGGGTTCAGGTTCAGTCCGAGCTTGGCGGTGGCGAACCGACCGTACGGGCTCTGCTGGAACAGGCCCCCGATCAGGACGAAGGCAGCGAAACCGAACGCGATCGTCAGCACGGTGTCGTAGACGGTATTGCCGGTGTACCAGTTCATTCGTGGCCCTTCAGGTGAAAAACTAGAACAGGTTCTACCACAGCCCGGGGTCCGACCGGTACCCACCGGCGGGCACGGACGGTGACCGGCGGGTAGGTTGGCGAGAACCCCGGAGGGAGGCAAGGTGGGTTCGCAGGGATGGGATGTGCTGATTCAGTGGATGCCGTTTTTTCTCGAGGAGGACGAGGACGCGGACGAATCCGGACTCGGATGGAATCCCCGTTTCATCCAGGTCCGTGACGAACTCACCGGCCGCCGAGCGCATTTCGCGCAGCAGGGCACCGAGATCGAGGTGCTGGTCGCGGTGCCCGAGCACGCCGAGGACGCCGACCGGCTGCTGCGCGTGATCGGCGAGCAGCCCGACGGCACCTGGGATCCGGTCCCGCTGCCGTCCGAATCCGATGCCACCGCACCGGATCCGCAGTGGCGGGCCATGCAACGCGTGCACCAGCAGCCCCGGCTGGCGCGGGAGTGGAGCACCGGCTGGCAGCGCGGGGAATCGGTGGACCACCGCCGCGGCGTCGCCGAATCCGTGGTGGCCGTGCTGCGCGACGGGCTCGGGATGGACGGCGGCCGGCTGCGCTTCGCCACCTGGAGCATGGACGCGCCCGGCACCGGCAGCTACGGCCTGCGCGCCGACCGGCCCAGCGAACGCGGCAAGCCCGTGGTGTGCGCGGACTGGGACGATTTCGAGGCGCGGCTGGCCTGGGCGCTGACCACCCTGCCCTGGGACGGCGTCATCAACCTGAGCACCCCGCACCCGGGCCCGGACCCGTGCTTCGTCCAATTCCTGCACGGCAGGCAGCTTTTCAACGAGGCCAGCGGCTGGGACGTCGCCGGACTGGGCACGGGCGAGTTCGATCGGCGCATGCGCGAGCTGGGCTGGAGTTTCGCCCCGCACAGCGTCCCGGGCGGGGCGGCGCTCATCTGGGAGGGTCCGCTGGCCAAGGCCGGGTTCAATCCGAGCCTGTGCGGCGCGCCGCGGCGGACGGTGAAGACCTTCACCGAGGTGTTCACCGTCGGGCATCCGCAGGATCTGGTGTTCCGGGCCTTCCGCAACGGCCGCCGCCGGGATCCGGAATTGCGTTATCTGGACATCGAACTCGGGATTCCGCGCGACGTGCGGTGAGCCGTGCGGCGGCGCGGGGACGGCGTCAGAGGCGGCGCAGATGGATGGGGAGTCCATCCGCCGGAGTCGGGCCGGTACTGGGCACGAGGGGTACCTCGTAGCCGTCCGGCACACTCCAGCGGTAGTTCAGCAGCATGCGGTGCATGGTCGCCTTGACCGTCATGCTGCCGAAGTACTTGCCGATGCACTTGTGCGCGCCGCCGCCGAAGGGCGGCCAGGCGAAGCGGTGCGACTTGTCCTCCGCGCGGCCGGGATCGAAGCGTTCGGGATCGAAGACGTCCGGATTGTGCCAATACTCCGCATTGCGCATCATGGAGTACGGCCCGACCATGATCAGCGCGCCCTTGGGGATGAAGTACCCCGCGATCTCGGTGTCCTCCAGGGCTTCTCGCACCATCTGCCCGACCGGGGCGTACATGCGCAGGGTCTCGCGGAAGGCCAGCTCCAGCGCGGGCAACCGGTCCAGGTCGGCATAGTCGAGCGTGGGCTTGCCCAGCGCCCGCGATTCCTCGCGTAACCGCTCCTGCCACCGCGGGTTCCGGCCCAGCTCGTAGGCCAGCATCGAGATGGCCAGGGTGCTGGTGTCGTGGGCGGCCATCATCACGAAGATCATGTGGTCCACGATGTCGGCGTCGGAGAAGGATTCGCCGTCCTCGGTCTCGGCATGGCAGAGCACGCTGAACAGGTCCTCGCCGGCGCCGGCCCGCTTGGCGGGCAGCTCACGCCGGAAGTAGTCCTCGAGCACCTTGCGCCCGCGCAGGCCCCGGCTCCACACCCCGCCCGGCAGGTTCGCGCGGATGATGGCCTGGCCACCGTGCACGGCGTCCTCGAAGGCGCGGGAGAGCCGGGTGCCCTCGGGGCCGAGTTCCGCACCCGCGAAGACCACGGTCGCCTGTTCCAGCAGCAGTCGCTTGACGTGGTCGTAGAGCGGGAAATCCGGTGCGGGCCGCCAGGAGTCGACGCCCCGCACGACGCGCGGGGTGGTGAGCCCGAGGTAGCCGATCAGCCGCGGGCGGGTGAAGGCCTGCTGCAGGATGCGGCGGTGGTAGGCGTGTTCCTCGAAGTCGCGCAACAGGATTCCGCCGCGGAAGAACGGGCCGATCACGAAGTCGTAGCCGCGTTGCGCGGACAGCACATGCCGGCGGTCGAGCAGGACCTCCTCGGTCGCGGCCGGGCTGACGACGCCGACCACCTGCCGCCCGAACACGCCCATCCACTGCACCGGGCCGTACCGGCGCATGCGGTCGCGGCTGAAGTTCAACGGATCGGCGAGGGTGCTGAGCAGATGACCGATGCCGGGCGGACCGTAATCCCCCATCACCGGCTTCAGCCCGCTGCCCGGCGGCGGGGGCGCGAGCGCCTGCGGCGCGGCGGGGTACCGCTGCAGCACTCCGGCGGCCCGGCATTGAATTCGATGATTCACCACGGCTTTTCGTACAGCCATGTCTCCACGGTAGCGGAAACGTTAGTTTCCGTAAACGGTCGTTTCCCGATTTCTGTGCCAAGCTGACAGGGTGACGCGAGCTGCCAATGGGACCTATCGCGGCACCACCACCGACGAACGGCGCGAACAGCGCCGGCGACGGCTGCTGGACGCGGCCCTCGACATCGTCGGCACGCAGGGGCTGGCCGCACTCACGGTGCGCGGGGTGTGCGAACAGGCGAAGGTGGGGCCGCGTTTCTTCTACGAATCGTTCACCGACCTCGACGCGCTGGCCACGGCGCTGCTCGACGAGGTGCAGGGTGAGGCCCTCGAGCAGGCCCGCACCGCCATGACCGACACCCCCGGCGACCCGGAGGCCAAACTGCGCGCCGGAGTGGCGGCGCTGATCATCGCCGTCACCGACGATCCACGCCGCGCCAATATCGCCTTCGCCCAGGCCTACGGGTCCGAACTGCTCATGCGCCGCCGCTTCGAGGGCATGCGGCAGGTGGCCGAGCTGCTCATCGAGCAGACCCGGGTGCTGCTCGACATCCCCGAGGGCGACGACACCGCGCTCACCGCCCTGGCACAGCTCATCACCGGCGGCGCGGCGGAACTGATCCTGGTGTGGCTCGACGGCGGCCTGAAGGTGGAGCGACCGGTCCTCATCGGCATCGTCGCGGATTACGTGGTGGCCATGGTGGACAGGCTGCCCGGCATGACCGAGCAGCTCGACTGAGCGTTCCCGCGGTCAGGTCGCGCGACGTCCGGCGTCGCTGTCCACTATCTCGTCGACCACGATCTTCGCCGTCTCCATGCAGGCGGTGATGCCGCCGTTGGCGTACTCCTTGACCGCGTCGCCGACATTCCAGAGGTTGGCGATCGGGGTGTCGTGGGGCAGGTCGTAGCCGGCGACGGCGCGCTGGGGTGGCCAGTCGTCGCGGGTGACCGCGATGGACAGGATGCGGGCCTGCTCGAAGCCCGGGATCTCCTCGCGCAGGTCCTGGAGCACGAGCGCGGTCTCGGCCTCGGGATCGAAGTCGCCGACCGAGGGTTTGGGCACGCCCGCACCGACATACAGATGCCAGCCCTCCGGCGCCATCTCCGGGCAGGTGGCGGTGAAGTTGGCGACGTAGCACAGCCGCCGGGTGCGGGCGAAGCTGAGCAGTCCGGGCGCCTCGATCAGCGGTTCGCGGCTGGCGAAGTTGACCGAGATCATGGCGCAGGGCAGGTCGCGCTGGAGCACGCGGCCCACATAGTCCGACGGGAAGTGCTCGGGCCCGACCAGATCCATGGTCGCCGACGGCCCGATGTCACTGACCGCGACAGCGCAGGTGATATCCGAGATCTCGCCGTCGTGACTGATCCGCGCCCCGGTGATCCGATCGCCCTCGACGTGCAGTTGCCGCACCTCGCTGCCGAGCCGGACCGCTCCCCCATTGCGCTCCACCACCTCCGCGAGGGCCTTCCAGATGCCGATGGTGCCCTCGGGGCAGAAGCCGAACCTCTTGAACGCCGACTTGCGCGTGAAGTAGGTGAGGAACACCCGCGCGGGCAGCTCCTCGGAGCCGACCGCGAAGATGGAGCCGCACATATTGCGGAAGATGCCTTGCACCGCATCGTTTTTGGTGTAGCGGCGCACCCAATCGGCGGTGGACAGTTCCCGGTCGGGCGGCTCCCCCTCGGCACGGACCCCGCCGAGCAGCTGGGCGCCGTGCCGAGTGAGCTGGGAGATGAGCAGTCCCCAGCCGCCGCTGGAGACATCCACGTCGCGGCCGTTGATCCGATAGAGGATCGGCGGATCCGCCGGGCGCACTTCGAATTTCGCCCCGACCTCCTCGAAGGTCTGTTCGGTGATGCCGCCGAGTTCGATGACGACAGCGCCGGTGTTGATGGTGAATCCGTCGAGCTCGGCGGTGGAGGCCCGCCCGCCGACTCGGTCGAGACGTTCGGCCACCAGGGTCCGATAGCCCCGGTGCGAGAGCCGGGCGGCCGCGCACAGCCCGCCCGCTCCGGCTCCGACAACCAGTGCGTCCCACGCGTTCTCGCTCATGGCGAGGCTCCTCAGAGCAGGCTCAGCCCGCTGGGTTCACCCCGGGCTGAGCGTCGGACATATCAGTAATACGGGTCCAATTCTCCCGCACCTGATCCACGCTCGGGACCTCACTGAAGAACACGGGCTTGTTGGCGAACAACTGGGCGCGTTGCACCGAGCCGCCGCCGACCACCAGCACCATGCCGGAGTCGGTGCAGTCCTCGCCCATCAGGTGCGCGACGATCGGGGCGACCTGGGCGGGCGGCAGCTTCTCGAGCATGGCCTCCGAGGCGATGTCGGCGGTCATGCGGGTGGCGGCCATGGGCGCCACGGCATTGACGGTGATGTCGTACTTGCGGCCCTCGATGGCGAGGGTGTTCATCATGCCGACCAGGCCCATCTTGGCGGCGCCGTAGTTGGCCTGGCCGAAGTTGCCGTACAGGCCCGAGGTGGAGGTGGCCATGACGACGCGGCCGAAGCCCTGTTCGCGGAAGTGCGGCCAGGCGGCGTGGGTGACATAGAACGAGCCGAACAGGTGCACGCGCTGCACGGCCTCGAACGCCTCGGGAGTCATCTTCACGAAGCTCATGTCGCGCAGGATGCCCGCGTTGTTGACCACGCCGTGCACCGCGCCGAAGGTGTCGATCGCGGTCTGCACCAGCGCCTTCGCGCCTTCTTCGGTGGCGACGCTGTCGTAGTTGGCGACCGCGGTGCCGCCGGCCGCGCGGATCTCCTCGACCACGGCGTCGGCCATATTGTGCCCGGATCCCGAGCCGTCGCGCGCGCCGCCGAGGTCGTTGACCACGACCCGCGCGCCCTCGCGGGCCAGCAGCAGCGCGTACTCGCGGCCCAGGCCGCCACCGGCTCCGGTGACGATGATGACGCGATCGGTTACACCAGGCATGAATTCTCCTTGCCGTATCTAATAGCTTTTCAGAAGTTAGCAGCCGGGACAGGCCGTCCCTGTGCTGCCCGCCACACTCGCCGGGTAACTGGACAATCGATAAGTTGGAGTGGTGATGCCGCACCTGTACCGCCTCCATCCCGAACTCGAGGCGACCCTGCCGCACCTGAAACTCGGCGCGGCCCCGACACCGGTGCGACGACTCGACTCCCTGGGCACCGCATGCTCCGGCGGCGCGGAGATCTGGCTCAAGGACGACAGCGTGTTCGGTGACGGCGGCTGGGGCGGCAACAAGGTGCGCAAACTGGAATGGCTGCTGCCCGACGCGCTGCGCCAGCGCCGGACCACCATCGTCACGGTGGGCGGGCTGGGCACCAACTGGGGGCTGGCCACCGCGCTCTACGGACGCGAGCACGGGCTGAAAACCGTTCTGGCACTGATTGATCAGCCCGAGGACGACCATGTGCGCGCCCAGTTGGCGCGGCTGCGGTCCTCGGGGGCGGAGCTGCACTTCACCCATTCCAAGGCCAGGACCATCCTGAGCGCGCCGTATCTGCTGGCCCGGGGTTTCACCGGATTCCGGCCGCCGTACTTCCTGCCGGCGGGCGGGTCCTCGGCGGTGGGCGCGCTCGGATACGTCGAGGCGGCACTGGAATTGGCCGAGCAGGTGCGGGCCGGGGAACTGCCGGAGCCGAGTCACATCGTGATCCCGGTCGGATCCGGCGGGACGGCGGCGGGACTGTCGCTGGGGTTGCGGCTGGCCGGGCTGAAGACCCACGTGGTGGGCGTGGTCGTCAACGACACGCTGCGACTGGACGAGCCGACGCTGACCGCGCTGGCCGGGCGCTGCGCGAAGCTGCTGCGCTCGCGCGGGGCGCGAATTCCCGAGAACGTCTCCCCAGCAGGCAATCTGGATGTCGTCACCGAGTATCTGGGCCCGGGCTACGGCTATCCGATGCCGGAAGCCGCTACCGCGCAGGCACTCTCGGCCGATCGGGAGCACATGACCCTGGAACCGGTCTACACCGCCAAGGCCATGGCGGCGCTGCTGGACATGAACGCGCACGGCCGGTTCGGCGCCGGTCCGGTGGTGTATCTCAACACCAACGGACCACGCTGACACCGGTTTTCGCGTCCCTCACGCGGTGGCCAGCTTGGCGGCCAGGAAGTCCTCCCAGGTGCGCTGCCCCACGGCGTGCTCGGGGGTGAGGTTCGCGCCCGTCGCGTACACCCGGGCCGCCTTGCCGGGGGCCTTCACGGTGAACACCGGGCGGCGACGGCCGGTGGCCGCCAGGTAGCTGCGCTCGAGTTCCTTCATGGTGTAGATGCGCGGGCCGCCGATCTCCTCGACCAGCCCGGCGGGCTCACCCTGCACCAGTTCCACCAATCGCGCTGCCACCTCACCGGTTTCGATGGGCTGGAAGCGGAAGTCGAAGGCGGGCACCACCGGCATCTTGCCCATGGCCGACACCATGGTGAACAGCAGGTCGTGGAACTGGGTGGCGCGCAGCGTGGTCCACGGCAGACCCGAGTTCTCCACCACCAGTTCGGCGTCGCGCTTGGAGGCCATATAGCCCATCACCTGCCGGTCGATCGCGCTCTCCACCGGGACCCGCTCCGCGCCCACCACCGAGATGAAGACCAGGTGCGGGAACGCCCCGGCGGCATTGATGGCGTCGACCAGGACGCGGGTCTTGTCGCCGTCGCCCTTGGTGGTGCCCGCCAGGTGCAGCACGGTGTCCACGCCCGCGACCGCCTCGGCGATACCCGCGCCGGTCTCCAGGTCGCCGGCCACGAACTCGATGCCGTCGGTCGCCTCGTGCGCGCCGCGGCTGAGCACCCGCACCTCCAGCCCGGCCTGCCGCAGCAGCGGAGTGACCAGGCTGCCCAGGGTGCCCGTGCCGCCGGTGACCAGAACCGTCTTCGCCATGATGACCATCTCCTTCGTCTCGCGCCGCCGCTGTGGTGGCGTCCTGCCTTGATGACGAGACGGCGTCCGCGGGTGTGACACGACGTGACCGGCGGCACAGCGCGGGCGGGTCGTAGGCTGGCCGCATGCCCGATCCCGGTTCCCCGCAGCAGATCGAGCGACTGCTGGAGCTGGTCTCCGGCCGCCGCGTCGCGGTGCTGACCGGCGCGGGCATCTCCACCGACAGCGGCATCCCCGACTACCGCAGCCCCGGGGCGCCGCCTCGCACGCCGATGACCTATCAGCAGTTCGTCGGCGATCCGGTGTTCCGCCAACGGTATTGGGCCCGCAATCATGTCGGCTGGCGGCGTATGGACGCGGCCCGGCCGAACCCGTCGCATCACGCGCTGGCCCGGCTGGAACGCGCGGGCGTGGTGACCGGGCTGCTCACCCAGAACGTGGACCTGCTGCACACCAAGGCGGGCCATCGCCGGGTGATCGATCTGCACGGCGTCTACGCCCGCGTCCGCTGCCTGTCCTGCGAGGCCCTGACCTCCCGCATGACTCTGGCCGACCGCCTCGAGGCCGCCAATCCCGGCTTCGCCGAATCGGTTCCGCTCGACGGCCTCGAGGTCGCCCCCGACGCCGACGCGGTGGTGGCCGACACCGCGTCCTTCCGCATGGTCGACTGCCTGACCTGCGGTGGACTCCTCAAACCCGACATCGTCTACTTCGGCGAGTCCGTCCCCAAGCCCCGCGTCACCGCCTCGTTCGAACTGGTCGACGACGCCGACGCCCTGCTGGTCGTCGGCTCCTCGCTGACGGTCATGTCGGGCCTGCGCTTCGCCCGCCGCACCGCCAAGTCCGGCCGCCCGGTCATCATCCTCAATCGCGGCCGCACCCGCGCCGACGACCTCGCGGCCCTGACCCTCGACACCGGCTGCGCCCCGGTCCTGAGCGCCCTCGCGGACGCGCTCGCACCGGACCGAAGCATGGCGCTGAGCTAGTTCCGCACCTCGAGCCGTCGCACCAGGCTGACCAGGGCTGCCCGCAGTGCGTCCGGGTCGTCGGTGTCCGGACCCAGGATCATGCGGACCACCTGCGGGGCCGCGAACCACCAGGCGGCGAGGGCCGCGACCGCGTACAGCAGGTAACCGGGGGCGACCTCGTCGGGGAGGGTCCCGTCTCGCTGGGCGGCGGCCAGCGCGGCCACCTTCTCCGCGTAGTGCGAGGCGCGCGCCGATTCAGCGGGCAGGCGGCCCTCCTGCGGTTGTAGCCCTTCCCAGTACATGAGGCGCAGGAACTGGGGATGGGTGCGGTGGAAGTCGAAGACGTGCCCGGCGTACTCGGCCAGGTCCCCCGCCTTGTCGGCGGTGAGCGGGCTGGCGGCGGCGAGCTGTTCGAGCTGGTCGGTGAGGACCGCTTCGAACAGGCCGCGTTTGTCGCCGAAGTACTGGTAGATGCGTTCCTTGTTGATGCCCGCGCGGGTCGCGATGGCATTGACCCGGGCGCCGTCGGGTCCGCGTTCGGCGAACTCGTGGACGGCCGCCTCGAGCAGCAGTCGTCTGGTTCTCTCGGTATCCCACGCCATGGGGTCCATCCAACCATCTCCAACCGCACGGTTGCGGTTGGGCTCGCGGCTGTGGCAAACTCCAACCATTCAGTTGCAACCGTTTGGTTGCGAATGGTCGAGGTGGAGCAGGAGGTGGCGTCGTGCCCGAGTTGCGCTCACGCACGGTCACACACGGTCGGAACATGGCGGGGGCCCGCGCGCTCATGCGGGCCAGCGGGGTCCCATCGGCCGATATCGGCCGCAAGCCGGTGGTCGCGATCGCGAACAGCTTCACCGAATTCGTGCCCGGTCACACCCACCTGCAGCCGGTCGGGCGGATGGTGTCCGAGGCGGTGCGGGCCGCGGGCGGCATCCCGCGCGAGTTCAACACCATCGCCGTGGACGACGGAATCGCCATGGGGCACAGCGGAATGCTGTACTCGCTGCCGTCGCGGGACCTGATCGCGGATTCGATCGAGTACATGGTGAACGCGCACTGCGCCGACGCGCTGGTGTGCATCTCCAACTGCGACAAGATCACCCCGGGCATGCTGATGGCCACGCTGCGGCTGAACATCCCGACGGTGTTCGTCTCCGGCGGACCCATGGAGGGCGGCAGCGCGGTGCTGGTCGACGGCACCGTGCGCAGCCGCCTGGACCTCATCACCACCATGGCCGACGCGGTCTCCCCGGATGTCTCCGACGCCGATCTCGCGCTCATCGAGGAGAACGCCTGCCCCACCTGCGGCTCCTGCGCGGGCATGTTCACCGCCAATTCGATGAACTGCCTGACCGAGGCGCTGGGCCTGGCCCTGCCCGGCAACGGCACCACCCTGGCCACCCACACCGCCCGCGCCGAGCTGTACCGCGACGCCGGGCGCACGGTGATGGAGCTGACCCGCCGCTACTACGACGCGGACGACGCGGGCGTCCTGCCCCGGAACATCGCCTCCCGCGACGCCTTCGACAACGCCATGGCCCTGGACCTGGCCATGGGCGGATCCACCAACACCGTCCTGCACCTGCTGGCGGCCGCGCACGAGGCGGGGCTGGACTACACGCTCACCGATATCGAGAAGATGTCGCTGCGGGTGCCGTGCCTGTGCAAAGTCGCTCCCAACGGCGAGTACCTGATGGAGGACGTGCACCGCGCGGGCGGCATCCCCGCGCTGCTGGGCGAGCTCGACCGGGCGGGGCTGCTGCACCGCGATGTGCGTGCGGTGCACGCGGATTCACTCGACGCGTGGCTCGGCGACTGGGATGTGCGCGGGGGCCGGCCCTCCGCGGCGGCGCTCGACCTGTTCCACGCCGCCCCGGGCGGCCAGCGGTCCGCCACCGCGTTCTCCCAGTCCGAGCGGTGGCATTCCCTCGACGTGGACGCGGCCCAGGGGTGCATTCACGATGTGGCACACGCCTTCTCCCGCGACGGCGGGCTGGCGGTGTTGCGCGGCAACCTGTCCCCCGGCGGCGCGGTGGTGAAGTCCGCGGGCGTGGCCGCGCACATGCACACCTTCACCGGACCGGCCCTGGTGGTGGAGTCACAGGAAGACGCCGTCGAGGCGATCCTCTCGGGCCGGATCACGTCCGGCGATGTGCTCGTCATCCGCTACGAGGGTCCCAGCGGCGGGCCGGGCATGCAGGAGATGCTGTATCCGACCTCGTATCTGAAGGGCCTGGGCCTGGCCGGGGAATGCGCGCTGATCACCGACGGCCGCTTCTCGGGCGGTTCCTCCGGCTGCTCGATCGGGCACATCTCCCCCGAGGCCGCGGCGGGCGGACCGCTGGCGCTGGTGCGCGACGGCGACTCGATCACCATCGACATCCCGTCCCGGACGCTCACCATGGACGTGCCCGACGCCGAGTTGGCCAGGCGGCGCGCGGAATTGGAGGCGAACGGCGGCTACCGGCCGCGGCACCGCGACCGGCAGGTCTCCCCGGCGCTCAAAACCTATGCGCTGCTGGCCACCTCGGCGGACCGGGGAGCGGTGCGCGACACCACGCTGCTCCCCGGCTGAGGCCTCACTGCGGCGGTGCCGGCCGACCTCTCACTGCGGCAGTGTCGCCAGCTCGCGCTGGACGGCCTCGTCGTGTTCGGCGGCCTCCTCCGCGGCCTTCTTCGGGCTCCAGTGCCCGGCCATGATGAACACGAACGGGATGAAGCAGATCTGGGCGATCAGGCAGATCCACCACCAGGTCTTCCACTGCTTCGGTGAATCCTGCTGCGCCTGCTGGACTTCCTTGCCGTGCTCGGACAGGTAGGCCAGGTCGTCGGCGGGGATCGCGCTCACGGCCTTGAGTTTCGCGCTGGCGGCGGTCAGGGCCGGGCCGGTCTGGGAGGCCACCGCCAGCTGGTCGACGGGTACCTTCCCGGCCGCGGCGATCCGGGCTCCGGCCTGATCCGGCGGGATCGAGAACTTCTGGGCGACCTGCCCGACCGCGGTGGCCTGGGCCGCCTTGTCGTTCGGGTCGGTCAGGAGTTTGACCAGCACCTTCTGATCGATGGCCTGCAGGGTGGCCAGTTCCTCGGGGTACTTGGCGTTGAGCTCGACGGTGGTCTTGATGTCGGCCGGGGAGTCCCCGGTCAGCTTCACCAGCGCCGCGACCTGTGCTCCGATGTCGTTGGGATCCTTGCCGAGAGCCGTGAGAGTGTCCGCGCCCACCGTTTGGATGGTCGCGATCTCGTCGTGGTACTTGGCGTTGATGGTCTGCAGCCGCGGCCCGTAGTTGACCAGCGTGCCCGCCGCGGTGACCACCAGCAGCAGCCCCAGCAGCACGAACGTCACCACCGTGCGCAGTACGCCGCCCCAGACCGCGAGCCCGACCGCGGTGGCCGCCGGGTTCCGCTTCTCCACGGTCTCGGTGAAGCTCGCCATCCAGGTGGAGTAGGCGATGCCGCTGCCGACCGCGGTGAAGCTCATGACGATCGCGAAGGTGTAGTAGTCGGTACCGGGTTTGTCGGTGTAGCTGAGGAATACGAAGGTCCCGATGATGCTGATGATCGCGCCGAACACCATGAACGGTTTGCGGACCTTCAGCTTGTCCGACACGATGCCGGTGATCACCAGGGAGAAGGCGCTGGCGATCCAATACCAGTTGCCCAGCGCGTTGGCCTGGGCGGCGGTGAATCCGAAATTGGTCGCCATATAGACCGGCAGGAACGACACGATCGTGTAGAAGAACGCCAGGAAGATCGAGATGGCCAGCGCCGAGCCGACGATGTCGAGGTGCATCATCTGCTTCCACTGATTGCGTTCCAGCGCATCGACATCCAGTCCGCGCGCCCGCGCCTCGATCAGCGCCTTGTCCCGCAGCGACACCATGATCTGGTCCCGCAGCCGGGGGCTGAGCTCGCGCAGGCCGATCAACCCGACGATGGAGATCACCGTGCAGATGACGCCGGAGAGCCGGTAGTGATACTGCCAGTCCGGGTGCGCGTCCAGGGTGTGCGTGGAGATCTCGGTGGTGACCAGCGCGCCCAGCACCGGACCGAGGGTCCAGAAGCCCATGGCCGAGGCGCGATCCAGCTGCGGGGAGAAGTCGCGCACCAGCGCCGGCGTGGCCACCAGCACCGCGCCCTCGACGATGCTGATGACGCAGTAGATGGCCAGGAACGATTCCTTGGTCGTGCACTGCGGCTGCGCGAACAGGGTCAGCAGCGAGGTGACGACGGTGCCGTAGGCGACGATATTGGCGCGGCCCCAGCGGTCCAGGGCGCCGGTCACCACCGAGGCCGCGGCGCCGAAAGCCGCGCCGATGATGAAGATTCCGACGAAGTAGCGGAAGGTCAGGTGGAAGTCGGCGATCAGCTGGTTGCCGACCGCGCCCGAGACGAACAGCTGGTAGTACAGCGCGACGGACACCACGACGACCAGGAAGAGGTACCAGGACCGGGCGGGCGTTTCCGGATAGTGCGGGAGCTTGCGCCGCCAGAGTCCGGTGACCAGCGTCGGCGGGGGGAATTCCGCGGCCGGAGGCACCGCGGTCGGTGTGCTGCTCATGTTCGAGACGCCTTTCTCTCCACGGCATTTCGCGCAGCCACAGGCCCTTGGATCGCGGCGCGAGCAACCGGGTGACAACAGGGTAGCGGTCATGAGTGATGTGGATCACTGTTATCGGACTCAGCGGCCGCACACCCGGGGCGCGCCCGTTCACCAATTGTTGGCCGAGACAACAGCATCTGGCCGTCGGGACATCGCGGGCCGGTCATCGACGCTGGTCACGGTAATGCGGCTTGTATCACTGCATGAATTCGAGGATTCGATGTCGAACACCACCGTCACGCGGGGCCGTCTGGTCGCCGCGTTCGCGGGCGCGCTGATGGCTCTGACCAGTGCCGTCGCGGTCGCCGCTCCCGGAGACCCGGGCGAGCGGCCCTCCTTCTGCGACCACGACCAGCGGTCCACCCCCGGCGCGGTGTACCTGTGCGCCAAGACCGACGATCTGGTCGACGTCCGCATCGGTGATGTGCTGCCCACGCAGCCGTCACTGGGCTACGACGAGGTGTTCTACAAGCTGGGCCGCTACACGCTCGGCAAGGACGCGGTGAACAAGAAGTTCGACGACTGGTGCGAGGCCAACGGCCAGGTCGCCGCCGCCACCGTGAACCCGGGTGCGCAGCTGAAGGATTCGTCCTCGTTCACCTGCAAGGTGGCGGTCGGCTCGGAGACCCCCGACTCCATCGCGCCGATGAAGACCGTGGTGATCGGCCCCCAGGGCCGGCTGTACCTCACCGACGGCCACCACACGCTGACCTCGTTCTTCGAGACCCCCGACGGCGGCGCGGACACCCACGTGCGGCTGCGCGTGCTCGGCAACCTGAGCACCCTGCCCGACGGCAAGTTCTGGGACGCCATGAAGGCCAATGGCTGGACGTGGCTGAAGGACGTCAACGGCAACGCCATCAAGGAGAACGCGCTGCCGAAGTCGGTGGGCCTGGCCAACTTCGCCGACGACAAGTACCGCTCCATGATGTACTTCGCCCGCGACATCGGCTTCCACGAGGGCACCCTGCCCTTCGAGGAGTTCTACTGGGGCGCGTGGATGCGCGACAACAAGGTCGGCGGCGACTGGAATCGCAATGACTTCGCGGCCTACCTGGCCGCGCTGAAGACCGTCACCCAGGCGCAGGTCGCGCTCGGCCCGAACGCCGTGGTGGCCGAGGGCAAGACCGCCGCGCAGCTCGATGTGCTTCCGGCCTGGAACGGCGGCAGCCCCGAGGACAAGGGCGAGTTCGGCAAGATCTCCAAGCCGTACGCCGACGCCAAGCCCGGCAAGCTCGGGTACGCGATCGAGTACCGGCTGCGTACCGGCCGCTGACGGCTGCCGCTCACGAGAAAGCCCTCGGGGACGCCTCGCGGTGTTCCCGAGGGCTTTCCTCATGTCACGGGTAGGCCTGGACGACCTCGACGCCCACCAACGCGTTGAACGAGTCGCAGCTGGCCCACGACTGGTTCTGCCCGTACTGCATCGGCCCGTACTTCCAGTAGGTGAAGGGAACGGGCCAGGCGACACAGGTGAGCTTCACCTGATGCCAGGTCGGCAACTCGCAATTGGACATTCCACCGGTGTTGAAAATGTTGTACAGGTGGCAATTCGCCTGCCACACCGGCACATCGTCGGCCTGAGCCGTTCCACCACCGGCGAGCACTAGGCCCGCGGCCGCGGTGGTCACGACGGCACTGGCAGCAAGCCGCTTCGCAGAGAGCATTCCGACCTCCTGAATTGGTGTTGTCCTCGAGCAAATCGCATTCTGGCGCTACTTGTTACGGAAAACAAAACAATCGAATATTGCGGAGGAATGTCCTTTATTCGGAATTGCGCTGTTCGATCAGGGAATCGGGGGTGGGCGGTCCGGGACCAGGAGGGTGGCGATGGCCGTACCGATGGGGATCGCGTTGTCCTTGCCGGCGTCCGCGGTGGCGCCCAGGGTGGCGTAGACGACGACGGTGGTGGCGGTCTCGGTGTCGTAGAAGGCGACTCCGTTGTAGCCGCCGTAGGACGGGTTCATGAACAGCCAATCACCCAGGTGCGGGACGCCGAAAGCGAAGTACTTCTGGGCGGTGAGCGGACCGAGCCCGGCGGTCGACGGGGCCATCATCTGCTGAAACCGGTCCGCGGGGAGCAGTTCTCCCTTACCCAGGGCACGAACCCAGCGGCCGACCTCGGTGACGGTGGAATTCATATTGCCGCTGTGCAGGAACGCGGTCGGATTCCAGAAAGTGGCGTCCTCGAACATCTTTCGTTCATCGGTGTAGCCGTGCAGGATCGGCTCGTCCATCCGGGCGGTGAGCATCACCTTGCTCTCCTTCATGCCGAGCGGGTCCAGCACATATTGGGATATCAGCTCGCCCAAGGGCTTTCCCGACGCCTTCTGCAGGACTTCACCGAGCACGACCAGATCGCTGTGGGCGTAGGCGAAACTCGCGCCCGGGTCGAACAGCGGCGGGCGGGCATTGGCCAGATCGAACAGCTCCTGGGCGGTCCAGGTATGAAATGGGTTGTCGCCGAATCGTTTCAGGAATTCCGGATCGGTGACATAATCCGAGATTCCGGAGGTGCTGTTCGCGAGCATTCTGGGAGTAATGCGTTCGGCGCGCGGGAAATTCGGCAGCCAGCGAGCAATGGGCTCATCCATCTTCAGCACGCCGTTGCCGTCCAACCGCCAGAGCACGGTCGACAGCATCGGTTCCATCGGCTGCCCCACCCGCAATTGCATATCGGCGGTCGCCGGAACACCGAGCGGCGAGTCGCCGACCGCGCCGACCACCACTTCCTTGCCGTCGCGCCAGGCGCCGAACACCGCCGCGGTGAGATCGAGCTCGCCCAGTTTCGCGCGGACGATGTCGGTGATCCGTACGGCTTCCTTCGATGGCGGAGCCGGCGTGCCGGAGCCCGCGTCCCGATCCGACCCGCACGCCCCGGCGACCAGGCAGAGCGCGACCATCAGCCCCGTACCTGCGCGCCATCGAGCAGACACACTCATCACCGGGTCCCTTCGCCGAAGAAGACGGGCTGAGCAGCGTTCACCAGAATCTACGCCGGCGGCCGGACCATAGCCACGACCCCCGATCCATAACCCGCGCGGCCCGGTTTTCGGGCCCGAATCGCGGCCCCGAAAACCCGGGGCATGCGACCCGCCGCCGGTCGGTGAACAGTGCTATTCGCAAATGATCATCCCCGCTCTCATCAGCGTCGCCGAATCGAGAACCACCGCATCATGCGTACCCCAGTCCGCACCCTCGCCGCGGCCGGAATCACCGCCACCGCCTCCGCACTGACCGCGCTCGCCGCCGGACCGGCCGCCCACGCCGACCTCACCGGCACCGGAATGACCGTGCAGGGCAGCAACTTCCAGGTCGGCCAGACCTACACCGTCGTCATCCCCGTCACCGACTGCGTCAGCGCCGGCCTGTCCGACACCTCCAACGGCGTCACCGTCCGCTCCGACTGGAAAGGCAAGTCGAGCATCGCGGGCCAGCCCTGCATGGGCACCACCTCCACCATGACCTACCAGTGGACGCCCCTCACCCCCGGCACCCACGTGCTCGGCTACGGGTACGGCAACGGCGATCCGACCCTTCCCCCGTACACCAACCTGGCCTCCGCCACCATCCAGGTCAGCGGCGCCGGCAGCACCGACCCCCAGGCCTGCGACACCGCCTGCACGACGGTCCACGGCACCCCCGAGGTCGGCTGCACCCTCACCGTCACCCTGTCGACCATCCCCGCCTCCCTGGCCACCTCCTCGGGCTCCGCCATCCTGCAAAGCCTCAGCTCGGGACCCACCACCCGCAACGCGTGGTTCGAGGACAACGCGAAGGCCACCGCCACCACGCCGATCACCGGCAACTCCGTCACCATGAAATGGACCCCCACCACCACCGGCTACCACCACCTCTCCGGCCGATACGACACCGGCGCCCAACCCCCCATCCTCAGCGACCGCGTCACCCTCCCCGGCTACGCCGGCGACATCTGGCTCCAGCTAGCCCCCGCCGGCACCCAACCCTGCGCCTGACCCACCCCCCAACCGAATCTCGCCGCCGAGTGGCACATCCTGGCGGGGATTTGCCCAGTTTCACCTCCACCATGTGCCACTCGGCGGGAGGGCGAGATGGGCCGGGTTGCGTTCGGCGATGAATTTTGACGCGGTGCGACGTCCACATCACCGGAGACGCGAGACTGGATCGCGTATCGACGAGACGAGAGGGGCCTCAGCCATGGAGACCATCACCACGCCCGCGGGAATCGAGTTGGCCTTCGACCGCTACGCCGGTGGGGATGCTGGGACGGTGATCCTGATCGGTGGCGCGTTCGGTGAGCGGAAGTTCTCGAAGATGGTGAAACTGGCTGAGCAGCTTGCCGAAACGTACGGTCTGACGGTCATCAACTACGACCGGCGCGGGCGTGGCGACAGCACCGATACGCCCGGCGTATACAACGTCGAGAACGAGATCGACGACATCGCCGCGCTGGTCGAGGCGGCCGGCGGGTCGGCGGCGCTGTTCGGGTGGTCGTCGGGGGCCGGGCTCGCGCTGCGGGCCGCGGCGCGGGTGCCGGGGGTCGACCGGGTGGTCGCGTTCGAGCCGCCGTTCGTCGTCGACACCGAGAACTTCGTGCCCTCACCGGATCTGCAGGGCCGGTTGCACGAGCTGATCGCCGCCGACCGGCGGGCCGAAACCGTCAAGTTCTACATGACCGAGGCCATGGGTATGCCGCGCTTGTTCACCGCGATCATGCGATTCACCCCGATGTGGAAGAGCATGCTCGCCACCGCACCGTCGACCGCGCACGACTGGGCCGTGATGGGGCCGTACATGCGCGGGACGGCGCTCGACGCCGCGGACTGGAGCGGCGTCACCGCACCGACTCTGGTCATCTCCGGGTCGAAGAGCGGCGCCCTGCTGCGCACCGGCGCGGCGGCGATCGCGGCCGTGCTGCCCAATGCGATCCACCGGGAGGTGCCCAAGCTGAGCCACAACCCGAACATCGGGCTCCTCGCCCCGGTCGCGGGCGAATTCCTCACCGGCACCGCGACCGCCGGCACGCACTGACCGGCAAGTCGTCTGGCGAACGGTCACGCGGTCATCGCCCGCGCCCCGATCACTGCTCCTCGGCCAGCGCCGCGAGCCGATCGACCGATCCCCGCAGCATCTGGGAGGTGGTGGCGCGGGCCCGGACCAGACGCTTCTCATCGGTCAGATCGGTCCAGTCGTAGGTGTGGCGGACGCGGGTTCGGTTGTCGTCCAATGGCTCCAGTTCCCAGCGCCACAGGTGGCCGGGTGGCTGCGCGCCGGGTTCCGCGGGGAGCCAGGCGATTCGGCGCGCTTCTTCGAATTCGACGATCTGGTTCTGGCGGACCGCTCCGTTGGTGAGGGTCATCTCGAAGACGTCTCCGATCGACCGCACCCGTTGCCCGGGTCGCGCCTGCGCGAGATTCTCGTTCCCGTCCCAGCGGGGCTGCTGGGCGGGATCCGCGATCAATTCGAAGATGCGCGCCGCCCCGGCGGCGACATCACGCTCGGCGGACACGACTGTGGGTTCCCTGCTGTCGCTCATACCCCGATCGAACCACCGTCGGATTCGCCCACCGCCGCCGGGGAAGCCGGCCGGGAAGTTCGGTCCCGGGTGCCGAGGATCAGCAGGGCGGCCAGGACCGAACCGGCGCCGAGCCACAGGACGCTGGTCGGGCCCAGATGGTCGACCGCGAGGCCACCGGCCAGCGCGCCGAGGGCGATCGAGAAGTTGAAGACCGAGACGAACAGCGACGATGCCGCTTCGGTGGTGTCGGGGGCGGCGCGCAGGATGCGGGTTTGGAAAGTGACGGGGACGGCGCCGTAGCCGAGGCCCCACAGCATCAGGATCGCCCCGGCGCCGACAATATTCGTGTTGGCGAGCGCGAGCGCGGCGATGGCCGCGGCCATCAGCACCCCGATGCCGAACGTGGTGCGCCGCAGACTCTTCGCGACCAGAGCGCCCGCGAGGAAGTTGCCCACGATGCCGGCGATGCCGAACACCAGCAGCAGCGCCCCTGTCGCGCGATCGTCGACACCGTGCTCGTGCAGGATCGGGCGCACGAAGGTGTAGGCCAGGAAATGGCCGGTGATGACCAGGAAGGTCAGCAGCAGCGCGAGACGCAGGGCCGCATTGGATTTGAACACGACCGGTAGGTCCCGCAACTGGATCGACTGCTCGGCGGGCAGGCTGGGCATCAGGAACACCATGCACACGACCGAGGTCAGGCCGAGCACGCCGACCGCGGCGAAGGCGGTGCGCCAGCCGCTCAGGTCGCCGAGCAAGGTGCCGGCGGGAACACCCAGCACCGAGGCGATTTCGACGCCGCCGAAGATGACCGCGGTGGCGCGAGCCACCTGATGCTCGGGCACCAGACGCACCGCGATACCGCCCGCGATGGACCAGAACCCACCGACGGCGATCCCGATGAGGAATCGGGCGACGAGCACGACCGTGAAACTCGTTGCGAGACCGGAGGCCAGGTTGGCCGCGCCCATCACGGCGATGAGGACCGTGAGCACGATGCGACGGTCCACGCGCCCGGTGAGCACGGTGACGATCGGCGCGGACAGGGCCGCGACCAGGCCGGGGACGGTGACCATCAGCCCGGCGACGCCCTCGGAGACGTGCAGCGTGGAACCGACCGGGGTGAGCAGCCCGACCGGCAGCAGCTCGGAGGTCATGAGCGCGAAGATGCCGAGCGCCACCGCCAGGACGGCCGGCCAGCCCCTGACCGGCGGGCGTGTGGGGGCGGTAGTGGTGACCGAAGCGGACATGGGTGAAACCTTTCCGATGCCAGACGAGTTGCGTGCGACCTACCCGCCACGACCGTACGGCCGGAAAGACCCACTGCTATGGTGCATTTCCATGGCAGATACTTGGGCCAATTCCCAGAGCGAGTCTGCCGGCGCCGATCTGCATCTGGAGCTGGCGGGCGCCGGAAATCCACGGGCCCAGCTCATGTCGGCGCTGCGGGACGCGATCCGGTCCGGCCGATTGGCTCCCGGAACCCGGCTGCCGCCGTATCGCACACTGGCGGCGGACCTGCACATTGCGCGCAACACCGTGGCGGCCGCGTACGCGGAGCTGGCGGAAGAGGGCTGGCTGACAGCGCGGCAAGGCTCCGGAACGCGGGTGGCCGATCGCGCGACGCCGGCCGAGGTCGATCGCGCAGCGGCGGCACGGCGCGCCCAGCACCGGGTGCTGCACGACTTGCAGCCGAGTTCACCCAATGCGGCGGCGTTTCCGCGCGCCGACTGGGTGGCCTCGACCCGCCGGTCACTGGCAGCCGCGCCCAATGACGCCTTCGGGGTGGGAGATCCACGTGGGCGGGTCGAATTGCGGCGTGCGGTGGCCGAGTATCTGAGCCGCGCGCGGGGTGTGCGAGCCGAACCCGAGCGGATCATCATCTGTTCCGGGTTCGCGCACGGACTGGAGCTGCTGTGCGATGTGCTGGTCGGGCCGATGGCCGTCGAGGCCTACGGGCTGGACTTCTATCGAGACATCCTGCGCGGCAAGGGGATCGACTCGATTCCGGTCGCGGTCGATCACCACGGCGCCGTGGTGGACGAGCTCGCGGGCACCGACGCCCGGGCAGTGCTACTGACCCCGGCACACCAGTACCCCACCGGCGGCCCGCTGCATCCGCGCCGCCGCGCGAGCGTGCTGGACTGGATACGCGCATCCGGTGCGGTGCTCCTCGAGGACGACTACGACGGCGAGTTCCGCTACGACCGTCAGCCGGTCGGCGCGCTGCAGGGCCTCGACCCCGACCGGATCGTCTACCTGGGCTCGGTCAGCAAGAGCTTGTCCCCCGCGCTGCGACTGGGCTGGATGGTGCTGCCCGACTCCCTGATCGACGATGTCCTGTCCGCCAAGGGATCCCGCGAGATGTGGGCCGGCGTGGTCACCCAGCTCACCCTCGCCGATTTCCTGTCCTGCGGCGCGTACGACCGCCACCTGCGCCGCACCCGCCGCACCTACCGCCGCCGCCGCGATCTCCTGGTCCGCACCCTGGCGCAGCGGGCTCCGCACATCCGGGTCAGCGGGATCGCCGCCGGACTGCACGCGGTGCTCGAATTACCCGACGGCACAGAAGATTCCACCCTTCACTCCGCGCGCCGCCTCGGCCTGGCGCTCGACGGCCTGCGCCGCTACCGCCACCCGAACGCCGCCATGCCGCACCGCGACGGTCTGGTCATCGGCTACGGCACCCCCTCCGACCACGGTTTCGGCCCCGCACTCGAAGCCCTGTCCCGGGCCCTGGCCAAGTGATCCCATCGCCCAGCCACACGGGCATTTCCTGTGCGTACGCGATGCGGTTAGGTTCGATAGGTGACTCGGATGGGCAGTCGTGTCGAAGAGCCGTGGGGTGCCG
Source organism: Nocardia sp. NPDC004582 (assembly GCF_053602115.1). Taxonomy (NCBI): domain Bacteria; kingdom Bacillati; phylum Actinomycetota; class Actinomycetes; order Mycobacteriales; family Nocardiaceae; genus Nocardia; species Nocardia sp. NPDC004582. The sequence goes on from NZ_JBSGCY010000006.1 coordinate 70,119, forward strand.
CTTGATGTACCCAACAGAGGCCGGCATAGAAGACACGCACAACGTACTGGTCGCACCTGCGGCATTGCAGGACAACGACTCGGTCAGGGACTTCTTCGGGTCCACGGCCACACCGGAGGACCTTGCTTCCGGTTCACACGACCTCGCGCAGAAGACCGTCTACCTGTGTGGTGATCTGTCAGCGATCAGCCACCGGCAGCTGCGGGCGGCTGCCCGGGTGTTCGTCATCCGGGAGCTGGCGGACGGTTACCGTGCGGACGAGGACGAACCGTGGAGCCTCATCGACCTCGGCCGGGTCCCGGTCCGCGTGCATGGCGTCGGCGTGTACTACCGCCGCTTCTTCGACCTCGGCGACGACCACTTCGGACGGATCCGCGCAGAGCACGAGTTTCAATCGCTGACCGAGTCCACCAAGCCCGGGACGGCCCACCGCAGCGGAATCTACTTGACGCCCGTCACTCGTACCGGCGACGAACTGCGTTTCCGGCTGCTCCGCTGTTCCACGAACCTTTCGGGGCCGACCGAGAATTTCCGCGCGACCGACACGAGCATCGTCGAGGCCCTGAATCGCGAGGCCGCCACCATCTTTCGAGACCAGGCGCCGCTGAATCACGTTCTCGCCCAGATCTATCACAACACTCACGCCACCGCGGAGCGCAAGCAGTCCAAGGCCAAGATCTCGGCCCACGCCGACAAGACCAAGGACATGCCCGTCAACGGGATCATGGCCTTCTGCACGTTCTACGACGGGCTGGGCAAGCTCCGGCCGCTGGCCGACGACGTCTTCGATTACGGCGTGAAGAAGGCCAGCGGGCTGACCAGTCTCCGCTTCCGCCTCAAGGATTCGGTCGAAACACGCGAGCACGGCACACTCCCGCCGCAGTTCGACCTGACGCTCTATCCCGGCTCCGCATTCTTCATGCCGCTGTCCACGAACCGCCTGTACACCCATGAGATTCGGCCCTCCGCGTTGGATGCCGCGTTGCTGCCGACTCGCCTGGGGTACGTGGTGCGGTGCTCGAATACCGAAGCCGTGCACAAGAACGGGCAGACATTCCTCGACGCCGACGGGGAGCTGGTGAAGCTGGAGCCGCCCACCCCGGAGGGTATGGACCAGCTGCGCGGGCTGTACGCCGAGGAGAACAGGTCGTCGTCCTTCATCGACTATGGTGACCGTTTTCTCTTCAGCATGAACACGGGAGACTACGTTGCCCCCCGAGCCTAGGATCGCTGACGAGATCCTTTCGTACACTTTGCCGTTCGAGGAGGACCTGTTCACGCCGCTCTCCGCGTCGGCCCACTGGGAAGACGTGGGAAGAGGTCGGCGAGGCGCCATCCTCACCAAGACCGATGAGGCGGGCCGCGTGCCTCTGGTCCGCACCACGACTCGCTACGCCAACCCGACGCAGCACTTCCGGACGGTGCACGACCGCCTCGCACAACGGATTCAGACCCGAGCCGGGTTCTCGGTCGCCTTCAACAACGCTCTCATCGAGACCTACACGAACGCGTACGCCACCATGGGTAGTCATTCGGATCAAGCCCTGGATCTGGCCGACGAATCGTTCATCGCCGTCTTCTCCTGCTACCGACGCCCCGAAGCGGTCCCGCCACGGAAGTTGATCGTCGAATCGAAGCTGTCCGGAGACAGGTCCGAGATTCCTCTCGCCCACAACGGTGTGGTCGCGTTCTCCGTCGCCTCGAATCGTCGGCTCACACACAAGATCGTGCTCGACGCGCCCGCCCGGGCAGCGGAGAACGAATGGCTGGGCGTGACGTTCCGAACGTCGAAGACCTTCCTCCGTTTTCGCGACGGACACCCGTACCTCCCATGGGGTGCACGCCTCATGTCAGCTGACGACGATCAGCGACGCGAGTTCTACCGATTACGGCGGCGCGAGAACACCGAAACAGATTTCGTGTACCCCGCTCTGACGTATTCCATCAGCGAGAGCGACCTGTCCCCGCCTGCCTGAGCCGGCCACGATGACCGAGCCTCGCGGTCTCAGCGCCTCGGCGCGTCGTCTCCGACACCGTGAACGCCGAGGTCTGTGCTGTCGGCACCGGGGTCGGCGAGGTCGGCGTTTCGGGATTCCGGACCGGCCAGGCGCACCGACGCCGCGCCGGCCAGCAACGACAGCGCCGCGACCCAGAGCAACCGGACTCCGACCACGAACGGCTGAAACGCCAAGGGCATCAGTGGAAGCAGCGACAAGCTGACCGCGGCGACGAGTCCGGCCGCCGGCCAGAACCGCTTCGGTGCGCGCCGGGTAGCCGGTGGGTCACCGTGCCAGGCCCGCAGCAGTCCGCGGCGGCCGATGTAGTAGAACAACCCGACCGCGAGTGCCGCACCGACGAAGGTCGATGTCTGCTGCAGCAGGTACCACCACGGCCTGCCGAGCAGGCCTGGCTGCAACAGCACGGGAAAGCTGGCTACTCCCCACCCGTGCCCGCCGGCCGGATCATGAGTGAACCCGTCCCAGAAAATATGGGTGATCGCACCGATCAGGATCGAGTATCCCGTGACATACCACCGATATCGAACAGCACCGAGCACACCGTAGGCCGGCAGATCGAACGCCCCGAGTCGCGGCAGATGCGCGGCGATCTCCGGTGCGCCCCAACGAATCACCCACGTCGCGACGAGCCCCACCGGCAGACACCACCACAACAACGCGGGCAGTGTGTGCGTCTCCGCCATCGAAAAGAACCCGGCCACCGGATAGGAGGCGTCGGGAACCGCAGAGCCGACCACCAACGCGACCCCATCCAGACGACGAGGCCACCGGATCTTCAACGGAATGACTGCGAGCGCATGCGAAGGAAAGGTGAGCGGCACGGCCAAGTCTATCCAGTGCCGCGTGCCCTCCTTCAGTCGACAACCACGACAGACACTTCGCTCCAGCAGAGTGCACGCCTCGTTCGCCCACCGAACTGGCCTACCGTAGATAAGATTTGAGATTCCGGCAGGGGGCCGGTCCGGCGTCCCGAATCGAGCGGGCCATGCAAATAGCCGCGTTGGTGCTGTCTATCGCTGCACTTCTCGTATCACTATGACACCGAAACCGACGGCCTCGACGCGCTACCCGCTGAACGTGCACAGCAGGTACGAGACCTGCTGTGGTTCTATGACAACCTCGGATTACTCGTGTACCACGACATCGTCAGCTTCGAGCCTCTTCGGGGATATCTGGGCGGCACTGTCCTGCTGATGTGGTCGAAACTGGAGCCACTCGTCGCAGCCGAGCGGGCCAGACGGGCGAGCGCGCCGGATCCAGATCGCTGGCAGTGGTACTGCGAGGATCTTGTCACCCGCTTGCATGCCGCCAGCTCTGCGGAGTTCCGGCCTGCGAGAAATCGCTGGTACAGCAAGTGGAACGAGTCGTTCTGACCCGCCGCGGCTCGGGTCGGACCGATCAGGTCGTAGGGACGGCCTCGATCAGCCTTCGGCGGCAAGGACCATCCAATGCTCTGGATTCGGGAGCCGGGTGAAGCCGAGTTGGCTGTAGAGGCCGTGGGCGTCGTGGGTTGCGAGGATCATGCGTTTGAGTTTGTAGGGGGCGAGGTGGTCGCGGGCTGTGGTGACGAGGGCTCGGCCGAGGCCGGTGGCGCGGTGGTCGCGGGAGACGTAGACGTCGCAGAGCCAGGCGAAGGTGGCCAGGTCGGTGACGATGCGGGCGTAGGCGACCTGGTCGCCGTGGCGGTCGTAGGCGCCGATATTGATCGAGCCGCGGATCGCGCGCTCGACGATGTCGCGTTCGCGGCCCAGTGCCCAGTAGGCGTCGGTGGACAGCCAGTGGTGGACTCGGTCGATATCGATACGGCCGGTGTCGACGGCGATCTCGTAGGCGTTGGGATCGTTCACGATTCGGCGGCGCGGAAGTACAGGGTGTTCGGGCCGTGGGCGGAGAGGGGGCCGGCTTCGGCGGCTTGGCGGATGCCGCTGCCGGGGAGGCAGGTGAGTTTGGTGAACATGGTGGTGTTGCCGAAGGCGGAGCGGACCTGGGTTTCGGAGGCGTAGTCGGCGCCGTAGTCGGAGAGGGCCTTGAAGTCCAAAGGGGCCAAGGGCTTCTCCAACGGGATCTGGGCGGCGGGGAGGCCCAGGCAGGCGTATTGGGTGGCGGCGCCGCCCTCGTACCAGCACAACTCGTACGACATTTGCTCGGTGGTGGTGACGCTGACGACCGGCCATTCCTGGGACAGGCGCAGGGCGAGAGGGTGACGGCCCACGGGGGCCACCTCCCAATTCAGGCTTTTGACCGAAACCCAGTGCTCGGAGACCTTTTCGATGAGGACGACGTCCTCGCCGAGGCGTTCGGCACGATTGGGTTCGGGTTCGGGTGTGCTCCAGTGCTTCTTGTCGACGCCCAGATAGGCGGAGCTCTGGACCGGTTCGGCGCCGTCGGCGGTGTAGGCGGCCAGGATGGCGGCGCGGACCAGGGTGACGGCGTTGCGGGAGGAGCAGCGGACGCCGAGGGCGCCGAAGGCGGTGCTGATCTCGACCGGCTTGGAGGGCTGATCGGGCAGGGCGCCGGCGGCGATCGGCTTGAGGCCGACCAGGGCCAGCTGCCAGTTGATCTCCTCGATGGTCGCCAGGTCACCGGCCGTCTGGTAGAGGATCTGCTGCTGGGTCAGATAACCCGCGCGTTCGAGGGTGGCGCATTCGAGTTTGCGCAGGGCGGTGACGGTCTTGCCGGTGAATCCGATGTCCTCGACCCGGATTTCGCGCAACCGCTGCGTCATCGCCGCCGAGGTGACCTTGGCGTAGCACTCGCGGTACATGGCCAGGGCCTGCTTGCGCTGGCGGCCCACCATGAGCGTGCGCAGCAGGGTGTTCAATGTCGCCAGATAGCGATTGGCCTGGTCGGGATCGGCGGCGAAGAGGCCCGCTCGGATACGGACCGCGTCCTCACCCGCCGCGACGGCGGCCTTGGGATCGAGTCGGCACAGCCACACGCTGCACTTGGACAGCGCGTCGGCCGACGCGCCCGCGGCGAGGGGATAGGTCTGCGCCACATGCCGATACGCCTGACAGGCGTTGCGGATGGTGGAGGTGGCCAGCTCACGATGCCCGATGGTGCGGGCGGCCTGCTCGAACAGGCGCAGCGCCTCGGTCACCTCGGCCGCGAACGGGGCGGTCACGTGTCCGGAGGTCAGCCAGCGCAGCCGGAGCAGCACCGCCTCCTGCGCGGGTTCCAGCGCCGACGCGGACCGGTCCCGCGAATCCGGATCGGTCTTGGTCGCCATCAGCGCCCGGGCCAGCTCGCACAGCGACGTGGCCAGGGCCAGCTCCGTCTCGAGCGTCCGATCCCGTGCTGCCCCGCGATCCGCGGCCACTTGCCGCTCGATGGCGCTGAGATCCATTGCGACCTTCAAACTCCCGTACCCCGTACTGCCTCGATCAATACAACCGTTGATCGCCCATCGACCGACCGCGTGTTTGCGCCGAGTCTGCCATAAATCGCGCGCGCGGGTCGGGCGTCCGCCGGTATGCCCGGATTTCGTAGGACCGGCGCGTCGCGCCCGCGATCAGGCCGGATGCGTGTAGCGCAGCTGGCCCGGTTTGACGCGGTCGTACTCGGCACGGCCCGAGAGGTGCTGCGGCACTCCGACTTCCCACCACGCACCCGCCTCGGTCCACGCGGACGGCTGGGTGCGGACCACGACGACCGCCGGCCGGGACTCCGTCCGGGCGGCGGCCCGGGCGGCGGCATAGGCGTCGCGGAAGTCGCCGAGCTCGACGGCGGTGAACACCGAACAGCCCAGCGCACGCGCGTGTGCGGCGAAGTCCACGCGCGGCGGGGTGGCGTGATGGGTGCGGCAGTCGGCGTAGAAGTTGTTGAACGCGGTGCCGCCCTGGCCCTCCTGTAAGCGGGCGATCACCGCATATCCGTCGTTGTCGCACACCACCGCGACGAACGGGTGCCCGGCGAAGGCGGCGGAGAACAGTTCGGAGTTGAGCATCAGGTAGGAGCCGTCCCCGAGCAGAGTCGTGACCAGGCCTTCGGCGGCGGTGCGCGCCAGCGTCGCACCCCACGCCCCGGCGAGCTCGTATCCCATGCACGAGAACCCGTATTCGACGTCCATCGTCGGCACCCCACCGGTCGCGCGCCAGCCGCCGACGAGTTCGCCGGGCAGGCCGCCGGAGGCGGTCAGGACATAGTCCGATGCATCGCTGAGCTCGTTCACCACGCCGACGATCTGCGCGTAGCTGGGCGTCCCGGGCGTGGGCGCGCGCAGTTTGTCGATATGGGCGTCCCAGTCCGACCGGACCGCCGCGGCGCGCGCGGTCCAGTCGGGATCGGCGGACCACTCCCCCAGTTCAGGTCCGAGATCGCGCAGCGTCGCGTCGGCGTCCCCGACGACCGCCAGCGCCCCGTGCTTGACCGCGTCGAACCGCGCCGTATTGATGTGCACGAGACGAACTTCCGGCGCGAACACCGTCCACGACGCGGTGGTGAAGTCCTGCAGGCGCGTGCCCACGGCCAGCACCACGTCCGCCGCCGCGGCCAGCGTATTCGCCGACGCCGCGCCGGTGATCCCGAGCGGACCGGCGAACAGCGGATGATCATGCGGCACCAGCGTCCGCCCGGCGGTGGTCTCGGTCACCGGAATCCCGTGCCGCTCAGCGAATTCCAACGCCTGACCGCCCGCTCCCGAATACCGGACCCCGCCGCCGAGCACCAGCAGCGGGCGGCGCGCCTCCCGCAGCACGCGCGCGGCCGCGGTGACCGCGCGCCGATCGGGACGCGGCCGCGGAACATGGTGCACCACCGGCTCGAACAGCGCGTCGGGGAAGTCGTAGGTCTCGGCCTGCACGTCCTGCGGCAGGGCCAGCACCACCGGCCCGGTGTCGGCGGGATCGGTGAGCACCCGCGCCACCTGCGGCAGCGTCGCGATCAACTGCTCGGGCCGAGTGATGCGGTCGAAGTAGCGACTCACCGGCCGAAACGCGTCGTTCACGGTGACGGTCGGATCACCGAAATGCTCCACCTGCTGCAGCACCGGATCGGGGGCGCGGCTGACGAAGGTGTCGCCGGGCAGCAGCAGCACCGGCAGCCGGTTCGCGTGCGCCACACCGGCGGCCGTCACCATGTTCAGCGCGCCCGGCCCGATCGAGGAGGTCGCGACCCCGACCTGCCGCCGCTGGGTGGCCTTGGCCAGCCCCACCGCCGCCAGCGCCATCCCCTCCTCGGTGTGCCCGCGCCACAACGGCAGCGCCTCGCGATGCTCGGCCAGCGCGGTGCCCAGACCGAGCACATTGCCGTGCCCGAAGATGCCGAAAGCCGCGGGGAACAACGGCACTTCGACGCCTTCGAGGGTTTCCGAGCGCTGGGCGACGAGCCAGGCCACCAGCGCCTGTGCGGTGGTGAGCTTCATCGGAGCCGTCCTTCGTGGGAGGTGACCGGGCACCGCGGGTCCGCCGCCTCCGACGCCCAGCCCGCCCGCACCCAGGCGTGCGCGGGATCGTCGCAGAAGGCCATGGACCGCTCGGGCGCGGGACCGGCCAGCACGTTCAGGTAGTACATGGGGTAGCCGGGCGCGGCGACGCAGGGACCGTGATAGCCGTGTGGCACGAGGAAGACGTCACCGTCGCGGACGGCCACGTTCTCGTCGAGCGCGCCGTCGGGGGTGTAGGTGCGGTGGAAGCCGAAACCTTCAGGGCTCGTGGTGATTCCGTCGCGCCCCGCGATGCGGAAGTAGTAGATCTCCTCATTGACGACCTCGCATTCGGAGGCTTCGTCGTGCTTGTGCGGCGGATACGAGGACCAGTTCCCGTCCGGGGTGATGAGCTCGCAGGCGTTGAGCTTGTCGGCGTGATCCCACACGCCGGGCGTCCCGAAGTTGGTGACCTGCCGCGTGGCATGACCAGCCCCGCGCACCTCGACCGGAACCTGCTCGGCTGGACCGTATTTCGGCTCCAGCCGCCGACCGCAGCGCGCCATCGGCAACGCGACCTCCAGTCCCGCCACCGTGGACAGCTCTACCTCGGCATCGCGCGGCACATACGCGAAATCGGTCACCCGCGTGAACACCGAATCCCGCCCGGCGAGTTCGAAGGTCATCCCGTCCACCCGCACCGTGCAGGCCCCGGCCAGGGGCAGCACGAACGCCTCGAAGTCCCCCGTGGAGATCAGCCGTCGCGCCCCTGCCGCCAGCCGCAACACCCGCAGCCCGGCGTAGGACCACCCCGCGTCCCCGGGAGTCAGCGCTACGGGATCACCGGCGTCGGCAAGGGATCCGGCCCGCCGGTGCAGTCGCTTCACCGCGCCGCCTCCAGCACGCGCGCCGCCGCCCGTACCGCGCCCGCAACGTCTCCGTCGGGCGGATAGAGCAGGCTGCGGCCGACGACCAGACCACGCGCGACGTCGTGACGCAGGGCCGCCGCCCAGGCGGCGAGGTCGGATTCGGGATCATCCGAGGGCGCGCCACCGAGTACCAGGACGGGCAAGGTGGTGGCGTCGAGCACCGAGACATCGTCGGGTGCGGGAATTTTCAGCCAGGTGTAGGCGGAGGTGACCCCGAGTCCGGAGGCGACCGTGATCGCCCGTTGCAATGACGCCGAATCCTTGTGCATGGCCAGCGCGCCGCTGTGGTCGCGGGCGTAGGGCAGCGGTTCCACCATGGCCATGAGCCCGTGCTCGGCCAGCTCCGACACCGCGCGGGCGCAGGCCTCCAACGTCGGGACCGTGCCGGGGTCCGAATCCACCAGGCGCAAAAGCATTTTCCCGCCGTCGAGGCGGAACTTCACCAGGGATTCGGCGTCGTACCCGGTGAATCGGTCGTCGATCTCCCAGTCCGCTCCGGCGAGCCCGCCCCGGTTCATCGACCCGATGACGATCTTGTCGTGGACGGCGTCGAGCAGCAGCAGCTCCTCCACGATGTCGGGCGAACCGAGCACCCCGTCCACCGCCGGGTCGGCCAGCGCGATCAGCAGGCGTTCCAGCAGGGTGCGGCGGTCGGCCATGGCGGTGCGGTCCGCGCCGACGCCCAGCGCTCCCCGGGCGGGATGGTCTGCGGCGACCAGGAACAGGGTCCCGGTGCCCGACAGCAGGTTCGGGCGGCGCCGCCGGTCGGCGTAGGCGCGGCGGATGGCCTCGGGTTCGGTGGCGCGGGTGCGCAACAGGTCGTACCAGCGCGCGTCGGTCAGGTGCACAGCATCTCCTCGATCTCGGCGGCGGTCGGCATGGCGTCGGCGCAGGCCAGCCGGGACGCCACCAGCGCGCCGGCGGCATTGGCGTAGGCGGCGACCCGGTGCGGGTCCCAGCCGGAGAGCAGTCCGTGGATCAGCGCTCCCCCGAACCCGTCGCCGGCGCCGAGCCCACACAACACCCGCACCGGGCACGGCGGCACCGTCCAGCGCTCGGATTCGGTGGCGATGAGCACGCCCTCGGCGCCGCGCTTCACCACGGCCAGGCGCACCCCGCGCGCCAGCAGCCGGTCGGCGGCCGCGTCGGGATCGGCGGTGCCGACCGCCACCTGCACCTCGGTCCGATTGCCCACCACCACGTTCACGTGATCGACCATCCAGCCGATCTCGGCGCGCGCGGTGTCCACGTCGGGCCAGAACATGGGCCGATAGTCGAGGTCGAGCACGGTGTGCCCGCGCCGGTCCCGGCGTTCCAGGATCGCGCGCTGGGTGGCGCGGCCGGGTTCGGCGCTGACGCCGGTGCCGGTCACCCACAGCAGTGGCACGGAATCCACGACGTCCCAGGGAATCTCGTCCTCGGTGAGGGTGAGGTCGGGCGCGATGGGCGACCGATAGAACAGCAGGGGCGGGTCCGCGGGCGGGTTCAGTTCGCAGAACACCACCGGCGTCTGAAGCCCCGCGGCCGTCCCGACATACCGGGACGAGACCCCGAACCCTTCGAGCGCGTCGCGCACGAAGTCGCCGAACCCGTCCGGCCCGACCTTGGTCAGCACCGCGGTCCGCCGCCCCAGCCGGGCCGCGGCCACCGCGACATTGGTGGCGGTGCCGCCGAGGAACTTGGCGAAGGTCCGCACCTGGGCGAGCGGCACCCCGCTCTGCTCGGGATACAGGTCGACGCCGACCCGGCCGATCGTCAGGGCCTCCAGTCCGGTCACGGCACCACCCGCTCCAATTCGTGTTGCAGCGCCTCGAGTTCCGCGCCGCCCGCCATCAACCGGGTCAGCTCGGTGAGATCGATCTGCGCCTTCTCGTAGCCGCCCAGCACGGACCCGCGTTTGAGCAGCAGGAACCGATCCCCGACCGGGTAGGCGTGATGCGGGTTGTGGGTGATCAGCACGACCCCCAGCCCGCGGTCGCGGGCCTGCACCACGTACCGCAGCACCACCCCGGCCTGTTTCACGCCCAGCGCCGCGGTCGGCTCGTCGAGGATCAGCACCTTGGCCCCGTAGTGCACCGCGCGGGCGATGGCCACGCACTGCCGCTGGCCGCCGGAGAGCGTGCCCACCGGCTGTTCCAGGTCGGGAATATCGATCCCCATGTCCGCCAGCCCTGTCCGGGCGATGTCCTGCGCGCGTTTGCGGTCCAGCAGCTCGAACGGGCCGTAACGCTTGACCGGTTCGGAACCGAGGACGAAATTGCGCCACACGCTCATCAGCGGCACGACCGCCAGATCCTGGTACACGGTGGCGATACCGAGGTCCAAAGCCGCACGGGGCGAGGACAATCGCAGCTCACGGCCCTCGATCCGCAATTCCCCGCGGTCGTGCTGGTGCACGCCCGCCAGGATCTTGATCAGCGTCGACTTGCCCGCGCCGTTGTCGCCCAGCACACAGGTGACCTCGCCCGCGTTCACCACCGTCGACACATCCCGCAGCGCGACCACGCCGCCGTAACTCTTTCCGATGCCGACGGTTTCGATCAATGGCACGGTCATCGGCGTACCCTTTCGGCTCGCTTCTTGAATGCGTTGTTGACCAGCACCGCCGAGAACAGCAACGCGCCGAGGAACAACATGAACCAGTCGCTGTTCCAGCCCGCCAGCACGATGCCCTGCCGCGCCATGCCGAAGATGAGCGCGCCCACCGCCGCACCCACCACCGAGCCGAAACCACCGGTGAGCAGGCAGCCCCCGATCACCGCGGCGATGATGTACTGGAACTCCAGTCCCACCCCCTGATTGGCCTGCACACTGGCGAACCGCAGCAGGTTGCACGCGCCCACGATCCAGCCCGCGAACGCGGTGGTCATGAACAGCAGGATCTTGGTGCGGGTTGCGGGCACGCCGACCGCGCGGGCGGTGGGCAGTGAGCCGCCGACCGCGAAGATCCAGTTCCCGAACCGGGTGCGCGCCAGCACGATCGCCGCGACCGCGGTCACCGCGATCCACCACACCACCGACGCCTGGATACTGGCGCCGCCGATCGTGGTGGTGGAGGCGAACACCCATCCGGCGGACTGATATCCGTCCGCCGACCGCACCCCCGACACCTGCACGGTGCCGGTGGCCCAGCGGGTCACCCCGAGGTTCAGGCCCTGCAGCGCCAGGAAGGTGCCCAGCGTGACGATGAAGCTCGGCAGCCCGGTGCGCATCACCACCCAGCCGTTGAGTGCCCCCACCGCGAGGGCGAACACCAGCGACACCGCCAGCGCGAACCACACGTTCCAGCCCGCGTGCACCGCGAGCAGGCCGGTGATCAGCGCGGTGGAGGCGGTCATCACGCCGGTGGACAGGTCGAACTCTCCGCCGATCATGAGCAGCGCCACCGCCACGGCCATGATCCCGAGCGTGGAGGCGTCGTCCAGCCACGTCGAAACGCCCAGGGGTTTGAGGAATTTGGTGGTGATGATGGTGAAGAACACGAAGACCGCCACCGCGCCCAGCAGCGCGCCCACCTCGGGGCGGGCCACCAGCCGGTTGAGGATCGCGAACCGGTCGGGCGGGGCCACCGCGGTCACCGTGGTCTCGGATGTCGTTGTCGTCGTCGTCATCTCGGCGTCTCCCGGCCCGTTCACCGTGTGCCCTGGCCGACCAGCGCGGCGACGGCATCGACTGTGGTCTTGTCCACGAACGCCGGGCCGGTCTGCACCGGATGCCCGCCGCCCACGGTATTGAGGTTCGACTTGTACAGCTTCAGCATGACCACGGGCAGATAGCCCTGCTCGTACTGCTGCTGATCCACCGCGAACAGCAGGTTTCCGGCCCGGATCGCGTTCACCACATCGGAATTCAGGTCGAACGTGGCCACCGTGGTGGCCGCCGAGGACTCCTTCACCGCGTCCACCGCGCGGGCGGCGATCTGCGAATTCAGCGTCAGGACCGCGTCGATGGAGCGGTCGGCTTCGAGCGCGCCCTTGATCCGCGACTGCACATCGGTCGGATTGTTGATGTCGACCTGCAATGTGGTGGCCGACCCGAAGCCCTGGATCGCGCCCGCGCATCGCTCATTGGCCCCGACATTGCCCGCCTCGTGAATCACGCACAGCATCTTGTGTTTTCCGGCGTCGGCCAGCCGCTTGCCCGCGGCCTCACCGGCCTGACGCTCGCTCTGACCGACATGGCCGATGGCCCCGAACCGCGTGCTCTCGGCCTCCCCGGAGTTGATGGTCACCACGGGGATGCCCGCGGCCACCGCCTTCTCCACCGAGGGCCGCAGCGCGTCCGGATTGGCCATGGACACCACCAGCCCGTCGACGCCCTGCGCGACGGCATTGTCGATGAGCTTGGCCTGCTGGGTCGGATCGCCCGCCGAGTTGTACTCGACCCGGATGCCGAGATCCTTCCCGGCGGCCTCCGCGCCGTTCTTCACCACGTTCCAGAAGGCGTCGCCGGGCGAGCCGTGCGTCACCACCGCCACCGATCGCACGGTGCCGACCGTGACGGGAGCCGCGCCGGGACCGGTGGCGTCCGAGCCGGGGCCGCTACAGGCGGCGAGCACGGCCGCCGCGGCCAGCCACGGCACCAGACGCGGCCGGCGGGGGCGGCGCGGACGGGAGAATGCGGACATCGTCGTCGTCACCTCCCCACTAGATCCGAGCCGAGGCGAGACCGGCGGCGATCTCGGCCAGGTGTCGCAGACTTTCCCGGGCGGCCGCGGTCGGGACCTCTGCGGTCTCGCCGGGACGCAGCGCGGTGTCCTGCTCGATCACGTACCAGCCGCGATAGCCGCCGGCGTGCGCCGCGCGGACCAGGGCGGCGATATCGACATCGCCCGCGCCGAGCGGAACATAGAGCCCGCGCCGCACGGCCTCGCTGTATTCGACTGTGCCGCCGCGTACTTCGGCGGCCAGCGCCGCGCGGACGTCCTTGAGGTGAATATGCCCGATGCGATCGGGGTGGCGACGGGCCAGCTCGACCGGGTCGGTGCCACCGATGAGCAGGTGCCCGGTGTCGAGGCAGAGGTCCAGATCGGAGTCGGCGAGGAAGCGTTCCACCTCGGCGGCCGTCTCGACGTGTGTGCCCACATGCGGGTGCAGCACCGGGCGCAGGCCGTGTTCGGCGACGATGTCCCCGGCGGTGGCCGCGGTCTCGAGCAGGGTGCGCCATTCGCGATCGCCGAGGGGTGTGCGGGCGTCGTAGCCGTGTTCCCCGGTCGCCGCGGCCAGCACCAGCACCTCGGCTCCGGCGGCCGCGAACCGTGCGGCGGCGGTGCGCGCGACGTCCAGCGCACGGCTCGGTTCGCGATGCAGGGTGAGGGCGAGGAAGCCGCCGATCGGCGCAATACCGTAGTCGCGCAGGGTCTTCCGTAGTTCGAGCGGATCCTCGGGCAGGTATCCGGGCGGCCCGAATTCGGTGGCGGACAGGCCGAGGCCCGACATCTGCGCCAGGACGGTGTCCGGATCGAGGACATGGCCCCAGCCGGGGACCTCGCAGACGCCCCAGGAGATCGGCGCGGCGGCGATTCGTAATGGACGCAAGGGATGGAGCGGTTCGGTCATCGGCACTTCCCAGACCCGTCGTTGGCCATCAAGAGGCTCGCTATTGGAGCGCTCCAACAATGTAACCCGGCTCACTCGGGTGTCAAGGTCCCGACATGCGCCCAAAAGTAGCGATCGAGCTCGGAAAACACTGCCTTGCAGGGGGAATCACCACACCGGACGGTGACTGAAAAGTCCGATTAGAGCGCTCCATTGCCCCGGTACGCGGCCACGAGGTAGCGTGCGTCGCATGACCCGACCCACCATGGAGGATGTCGCCGCCCGCGCCGGCGTCTCCCGGGCCCTGGTGTCCCTGGTCATGCGCAACTCCCCCAAGGTCAGCGCGCACCGCCGCGACGCGGTGCTGGCGGCCGCGGCCGAGCTCGGCTACCAACCGCACGCCATGGCCCGCTCGCTGGCCAGCCGTACCTCCAACCTCGTCGGGGTCATGGTTTCGGACCTGCGCAATCCCTTCTTCGCCGACGTGGTCGAGGGCATGGACCAGGCCGCGCAGGAGGACGGGCTCGAGCTCATCCTCAATACCGGCCGCCGCAGCGCGCCCCGCGAGCGCGCCGCCCTGGAGAGCCTGCTGGCCTTCCGCCCGGGCGGGGTCATCCTGCTGTCACCGGTATTGCCCGCCGCCGCCATTCGCGACGCCGCAGCGCGCTGCCCGGTGGTGCTGGTCTCACGCACCTCGACCAGCAGCGCGGTCGACACCGTCAACGACGACGGCGAACTCGGCGCCGGGCTGGCCGTGGATCACCTGGTGGCACTGGGACATCGGCGCATCGTGCACCTCGACGGCGGGGCGGCCTTCGCGGCCCCGCCGCGTCGCAAGGGCTACACCGCCGCCATGGCCCGCTACGGCCTCGAACCCATGGTGATCCCGAGCGAGCACACCGACGCGGCCGGCGCGGCCGCGGTCCGCAAACTGCTGAACATCTTCTCCCCCAGTACCTTTCCCACTGCCCTGGTGTGCGGCAACGATTTCAACGCCGTGGGCGCGGCCGCCGCGCTGGAGGCGGCGGGTCTGCGGGTACCCGACGATGTCTCGATCGTCGGCTACGACAACACCTCGCTCGCGGCGCTGCGGCACGTCGCGCTCACCACCATCGACCAGCCGCGCAACCGCATCGGGCGGCTGGCCGTCGCGGCGCTGACCGAACGCCTGCGCGAGGGCCGCACCGACCCGCTGCGCCAGCGCCTCGAGCCGTCCCTGGTCATCCGCTCGACCACCGCACCACCCCGAGACTGATCCGCACCGCGACTGACAGGAGCTCCGCCATGTCCCCGATCACCGTGGGCCTCGCCGGCACCGGCCGCATCGGAACCTCCCATGCCGAGACCCTCGCGACGCTGCCGGGCGTGGCCCGGGTCATCGTCACCGACGCCGACGCCGAGCGCGCCCGCAGCACCGCCGACAAACTCGGCCTGGAGTACGCGTCCGATATCGACGCGCTGTTCGAGGCCGGGATCGACGGCCTGGTCGTCGCCACGGCCACCGACTCGCATCCGGCCCTGATCACCGCCGCCGTCGACCGCGATATCCCGGTCTTCTGCGAAAAGCCCATCGCCGCCGACATTCTGGGCACACTGCGGGTGGTCGAGCACCTCGAGCGTTCCGAGGTCCCGGTCCAGATCGGCTTCCAGCGGCGCTTCGACGCCGGCTACCGCGCCGCCCGCGCCGCCATCGCGGCCGGGGATCTGGGCTGGATCCACACCCTGCGGGCCACCACCCTGGACCCCGCGCCCCCGCCCGCGGACTACATTCCGCGCTCGGGCGGGCTGTTCCGCGATTGCGGCGTCCACGATTTCGACATCATCCGCTGGGTCAGCGGGCGCGAGGTGGTGGAGGTCTATGCCACCGGCGCGAATCGCGGGGAGTCGTTCTTCGCCGCGTCCGGCGATGTCGACACCGCGGCGGTGGTGCTGCGCCTCGACGACGGCTGCCTGGCCACCGTCTCGCTGAGCCGCTACAACGGCGCGGGCTACGACGTGCGGCTGGAGGTGCTCGGCTCGACCGGCAACGCCATCGTCGGCCTCGACGAGCGCGCCCCGCTGCGTTCGGTGGAACCCGGCCACCCGCCCACGGCGCTGCCGGTCTACCCGGGCTTCATGGACCGCTTCCACGGCGCCTACGCCGAGGAGCTCGCCACCTTCGTCGGCGTGGTCGACGGGCAGCTGCCCAACCCGTGCCCGCCCGCGGACGCCCTGGAGGCGTTCTACATCGCCGAGGCCTGCGAACTGTCCCGGCACCAGGGCAGACCGGTCCGGCTGGCCGACATTCGCCGCTGACCGAACCCCGCCGCGGAAACTCCGGCTACCGCCCGGCGGCATCCCCGTATAACTTCTTTGTTTGCCCGGTGAGAACAGCGGGACCACCGAGCGAGAGTTATTGGGATGAACGGCAATTCGATACCACCCGGCTATGATCCGCACGACGAGCTGTGGACCCAGGAAACCATGGTCTTCGAGGCCGTGTCCGACGACGCCGATCAGCCCCCCGGTGGCCGCCCCGGCGGCCTCGCGGGCCTGCTGGGCGGCTCGCCCGCCACGCGGTACGCGATCATCGGGCTGACCGCGACCATCGCGGTGTCCCTGGTGGCCATCGTGATTCTGCTCGTCTCCGGGAACAGCGGCTGGGACGCCGCACCGAACGCCACGAAAGACCCGGCCCCGACACGGATCCTGGTCACGACCTCGGCACGGCCCACCACGACCACCGCGGCCCAGGAGGTCGACGTCACGACCGCGCCCGAGCGGACCACGACCACGACCACGAGCTCGACCACGACCACGACGACGACCACCACCAGCGTCAGTCCGGTGATCGGCATCCAGATGCCCTGCGAGCAGGTCGGCTCGACCGCCACCACCTCCGACGGCACCGTCCTGACCTGCGACGCGACCGGCGGCGCGAGCCCGCACTGGCTGCCCATCACCCGGCCCGCGCTCGGATCCCCGTGCAACGTGGGCGAAGCGGGCAGCTTCGGCTACACCAGCGGCGGCAGCCAGCTGGTCTGCACCCGCCGCCCCGGCGGCGGCTCGACCCCGTCGTACGTGTGGGACAGCCCCGGCACCCTGACCAGCGGCAAGCACGAGCCCGGCCAGGTCTGCAATCTCAAGAAGGACGGCATCGCCCAGTCCTCGAGCGGCCGCGCCGTGTACTGCCTGCCCGCCGACAACACCAACAGTCCGATCGGGGTGTGGAAGCAGGTGTACTGACCGCGCTCAGCTCACCAGCAAACCGACGGCGAGCCCGGTCATCACGAGCGCGATCAGCGAGTCCAGCACCCGCCACGCCTTGGGCTTCGCGAAGACCGGGGCCAGCAGGCGCGCGCCGAAACCCAGCGACAGGAACCAGATCAGACTGCCCGCGATGGCTCCCGCGGTCAGGAACCAGCGGTCCGGGGTGGCGTAGGTATTGGCGAAGGAGCCCAGCAGCACCACCGTGTCCAGGTAGGCGTGCGGGTTGAGCCAGGTGACGGCCAGGCAGGTGGCGATGGCCGCGCCCAGCGCGATCGGGGCGCCGCCGCCGGCGGACAGCGCCGACGCGGACAGCGCGCGCTTGGCGGCCAGCGCCGCGTAGCCGAGCAGGAACGCCGCGCCCGCGTACTTCGCGACGGTCATGACCATCGGCACGGAGTTCACGATCGCGCCGAAGCCCGCGACGCCGAGCGTCATGAGCACCACATCGGAGCCGATGCACACCGCGACCACCGGCAGGACGTGTTCGCCGCGGATGCCCTGACGCAGCACGAAGGCGTTCTGCGCCCCGATCGCCATGATGAGGGAGAGTCCGAAGCCGAGTCCCGAGATGGCCGCCAGGGCCGCCGATGATGCGTTCACCCTTCTGAAAGTAGGCAACCGTCCAGCACCAGGCCAGCTAAAGATTCTGAGGTGCCATTAGAATCGCTTACCGTGGATCTGCAGCTCGACCAACTGCGCGCCCTCGACGCCGTGATCGCGGAGGGCACCTTCGACGCGGCCGCCCGCAAACTCAGTGTCACACCCTCGGCAATCAGCCAGCGCATCAAGGCGCTCGAGGACGCGGCGGGCCGCATCCTGGTGCAACGCACCAAACCGGTGCAGCCCACCGAATCCGGGCTGGCCGTGCTGCGCCTGGCCCGGCAGATCCAGTTGCTCACCGGCGACACCGCCCGCGAACTCGGCGAGGCGCATCAGCCCGCCGATCGCCCGGTGGTCATTCCCATCGCCGTGAACGCCGATTCACTGCACACCTGGGTGGTGGCCGCGCTCGGCCGGGCCAACGCGCTCCAGCCCGGCGCCGCCGGACTCTCGTTCGAGATCCACCGCGAGGACGAGGAGCACACCACCCGCCTGCTGCGCGACGGCACGGTGATGGCGGCCATCACCTCCACCGCCGCCCCCGTCCAGGGCTGCACGGTGCGCCGATTGGGCGCCATGCGGTATCGCCCGATGGCCCATCCCGAGTTCGCCCGCACCTGGTTTCCCGACGGCGCGAATGCGAAGTCGTTCGCACACGCGCCCGTGGTGCTCTTCGATCGCAAGGACGATCTGCAGTTCCGGCTGGTGCGCCACTACACTCGCAAGCCGGTGGATCCACCGCGTCATTACATTCCGTCCTCGGCCGCGTTCAACGACGCCGTGCTCGCCGGACTGGGGTGGGGCATGATCCCCGACCTGATGATTCGTCCCGAGGACGGCCTGGTTCCGCTGGACGACAAGGTTTTCGTGGACGTGCCGCTGTACTGGCAGCAATGGCGGCTGGATTCACCCGCCCTGACAGTCGTCGCCGCGACCATAGCCGAGGCCGCGGAGCGATCACTGCTGTGATAGGACACCGTTCTCGTGATCGGACACAAGGGGATTCATTGTGCGTGACCCGGGGTAATAGATGACGTGGGCGGAACCGGATGCAATAGTCGAAGGCATTGCGTTTAGCCAGGAAGGAATTTCGTTGTCCCAAATTGTGCGCGGCGTTGTCGCTCGCTCCAAGAACGCGCCCGTCGAAGTCACCGAGATCGTCATCCCGGACCCGGGTCCCGGCGAGGCCGTGGTCCGGGTGCAGGCGTGCGGCGTCTGCCACACCGACCTGCACTACCGTGAGGGCGGTATCAACGATGAATTCCCGTTCCTGCTAGGGCACGAAGCCGCCGGCATCGTGGAATCGGTGGGCGAGGGCGTCACCGATGTGGAGCCCGGCGATTTCGTCATCCTGAATTGGCGCGCGGTCTGCGGTTCGTGCCGCGCGTGCCGGAAGGGCAAGCCCCAGTACTGTTTCGACACCTTCAATGCCGCCCAGCCGATGACGCTGACCGACGGCACCCCGCTCACCCCGGCCCTGGGCATCGGCGCGTTCGCCGAGAAGACCCTGGTGCACGCCGGGCAGTGCACGAAGGTGGATCCGAGCGTGTCCCCGGCCGCGGCGGGCCTGCTGGGCTGCGGCGTCATGGCCGGCCTGGGCGCGGCCATCAACACCGGCGGGGTGAGCCGCGGTGATTCGGTCGCGGTCATCGGCTGCGGCGGTGTCGGCAATGCCGCCATCGCCGGCGCCAAGCTGGCGGGCGCGACCACCATCGTCGCGGTCGACCTCGACGAGCGGAAGCTGGAGTGGGCCACCGGTTTCGGCGCCACCCACACCGTCAATGCCGCCAAAGAGGATGCGGTGGAACGGGTTCAGGAACTCACCGACGGTTTCGGCGCGGATGTCGTGATCGACGCCGTGGGCCGCCCGGAGACCTGGAAGCAGGCGTTCTACGCGCGCGACCTGGCGGGCACCGTGGTGCTGGTCGGGGTGCCGACCCCGGATATGACGCTGGAGATGCCGCTCATCGACTTCTTCTCGCGCGGTGGGTCCTTGAAGTCCTCGTGGTACGGCGACTGCCTGCCCTCACGCGACTTCCCGTACCTGATCGAGCTCTACAAGCAGGGCCGTCTGGACCTGGACGGGTTCGTCTCGGAGACCATCGCGCTCGACGAGGTCGAGGCCGCGTTCACCAAGATGCATCACGGTGACGTGCTGCGCTCGGTGGTGGTGTTCTGATGGCGCACATCGACCACGCGGTGACCGTCGGCACCTTCTCCCTCGACGGCGAGACCTTCGACGTCGACAACAATGTGTGGGTGGTGGGCGACGATCTGGAGTGTGTCGTCATCGACGCCCCGCACAATGTCGAGGCCATTCTCGACGTGATCGGCACCCGCGCCGTGCAGGCCATCCTGGTCACCCACGCGCACGACGACCACGTCCGGGTCGCGCCCGAATTGGCCAGGGCCACCGGCGCTCCGATCCTCATGCACCCCGCGGACCAGGTGCTGTGGCAGCAGACCCACCCGCAGGTCAGCCCCGACGGCGAGCTGGCGGACAAGCAGATCATCGCGGTCGGCGGCACCGAGCTGCACGTGCTGCACACGCCGGGCCACGCGCCGGGCTCGGTCTGCTTCTACTCCCCCGATCTGGGTGCGGTGTTCACCGGTGACACGCTGTTCCACGGCGGTCCGGGTGCGACGGGCCGGTCGTTCTCCGATTTCGGCACCATCGTGGAGTCGATCGCGGACCGGCTGCTGACCCTGCCGCCGGAGACCCTGGTGCACACCGGCCACGGCGAATCCACCACCATCGGCGCGGAACTCCCGCAGCTGGAGGAGTGGCGCGCCCGAGTCGGCTGATCCCGCGGCCGTGGTCCGGTCCGGTCACCGCGCAGACCGGACCGGACCACGGCCGGAGCCCCTAATCCGCCCCCCAATGCGGCGGATCGGTTCGCGTTCCCAGGATTTTCCGGGCGAATCCGCGCCTAAAGTTGTCCATGAGAAAACTGACAGCCGCTCTGGCGCTGACCTCCATTCCCCTGCTCGCGGTGGGCTGTTCGGTGTCCACCGGCTCCTCCTCCGTGAGCAAGAGCGATGTCCAGGCCAAGGCCTCGAGCTTCTACAAGGACAAGTCGCACGAGGACGCGAAGTCGGTGAGCTGCGATGGGAGCCTGGCCGCCAAGGTCGACGCCACCCAGACCTGCACCGCCACCGCCGCCGACGGCCAGAACTGGGTGATCGACACCAAGGTCACCAAGGTCGACGGCAGCGACGTCTACTACGACCTGACCTTCGCCGACGCCTATGTCGCCCCCGACGATGTCGCCGGCACGATCGCCGACACCTACCGCCAGAAGTTCGGCATGTCCCCGCAGTCCTCCACCTGCAACGGCCTGCTACGCGGGGCCACGGGTGCGTCCATCCGCTGCGTGGTGACCGAGAACGACGGCACCCGCTGGGGTTTCACCGCCAAGACCACGAATGTGGAAGGCACCAAGGTCAACTACGACATGATCGTCGACGACCAGCCGCTGCCGTGAGCCCTGGAGCTATCGGCACGTGTACAGGGTCGCGTCCGCGAGTTCGGCTACCACGTCCGAGAGATCGCCGCGAGCGCGAAAGGCGTTGAGCTGCCGCCGGGCTCCGTTGCCCCGCGACAGCACCGCGGCGATCGTGTCGGTGACGAAGGGGAGGTCGCCGAGTTGTTCGAGGGCGGGCCGGACGAGGGCGACGAGGTGGTCCAGTAGTTCGGCTACCGGGATCGGGCGGCTGTCGACCGGATCGATCACGGTGCCGTCCAGGCCTTCGTGCGCGGCGCGCCAATACGCCGCGCGCAGTGCGGCTTCCGCGACCGGGGGCCGGGGTTCGGCGGTGCGGGCGGTCATGGCGGCGGCGCGGACCAGGGTCGCCAGCAGCGCGGATTCCTCGACGGTGGCGGGGACGTCGCTGACTCGCACCTCGACCGTCGGGAACGTGGAGGAGGGGCGGACGTCCCAGTAGATCATCTTGCGGTCCAGGATCACCCCGAGCGCGAGCATGGATTCCACCGCCGCGTCGTATTCCGCGACCGACCCGAAGTACGGGGGTGGACCGGCGCTGGGCCAGCGCCGCCACAGGATATTGCGCCAACTGGCATAGCCGGTTTCGCAGCCGCGGTAGATGGCGGAATTGGCGGTCAGCGCCAGCAGCACCGGCAGCCAGGGTCGCAGGAAGTTGCTCACCCGCAGGGCCTCGATCCGGTCGGGGACGGCGACGTGCACGTGGCAGCCGCACAGACCCTGTTCGCGGGCGAGCCGGCCGAATCGCTCGGCGATGCGGGTGTAGCGCGGGGTGCTGGTGATCGCGAGCTCCTCGGGGACCGTCGGCGGCACCGCGGCGGCCAGCAACAGCGCGTCGTTCTTCTCCGCGCAGGCGGCCGCGCCGCGGCGCAACTCCCGCAGCTCCCGGAGCAGGTCGCCGGTGCTGGTGTGCACGCGGGTGCTGGTCTCGACCTGGCAGCGCATGATTTCCAGTTGCAGGTCCATGCCGAGGTCCGCCGCGGTCCGGGCGACGTCGGCGTTCCTGCCGACGGGCGCGCCGGTGCGCGGATCCACGAGGAGGAACTCCTCTTCGACTCCGACCGTAGGCGGGGCTTCCACATCGGCGGGATACCTCCCCAGCGCGACTCCACACCTGCCGGAGCGGTCTCTCCGGCTCGGCCCGCACGCCGCCTGCGGGTCGTCAGCGGCCGGATCACCCGGATTGTCGGTGGGTGGGGTCACACTGTCGCCATGGCATACGACGAGGAGCTGGCCGACCGGATCCGCGACGCGCTCGGGCCCGAAGTGGCCCACGTGGTCGAGAAGAAGATGTTCGGCGGCCTGGCGTTTCTGGTGGGCGGCAATATGGCGGTCGCAGCCAGTGGCAAGGGCGGACTGCTGGTGCGCGCCGATCCGGACACCGCCGGGGACCTGCTGCGGGCGGGCGCGGTCGAGCCGATGGAGATGGGCGGCAAGAAGATGACCGGGTGGCTACGCGTCACCGCCGAGACGGTCACCGATGACGACGCGCTCGACGAGTGGGTGCGCCTCGGGGTCGGCTACGCCAAGACGCTGCCACCCAAGTAGCCACCGGGGCAAATACTGTGCCGCGCAACACAGCGCGAACGCCGATGTGTCCGGACTCACCCAATCATGAGCTGCTGCAATGGTTTCGCCGCAGCTTGTCATGTCGACTTTACACCGCACCACAGCGCGGAAACCTGTGTCGCGCACCGTGGTGAACATGAGGCAAACCGAGATACATGCACTGGCATGCGAAGTCTGTGGTCGCCTGCCCCATCCCACCCGCACCCGGCTGGCCCTGGCCAAGCTCGCCGCGGTGTTCCCGGTCGAACTGGCCCTGCACGCCCTGGTCATCCATCTCGAGCTGCCGTACCTGGCGACGGTGGCGATTCTGGCGGTGACCGCGACCATCCTGGTCATCTGGGTGGTCGAACCGGGGGCGATGCGGTACCTGAGCCGCTGGCTGCACGCCCCGGAACTGCGGCACCGGCACCGCCTCGACAGCGCCGAGCGGCTCTGGCGGATTCGCGTGCGTCTCGACAACAAGCCCGGCCGATTGGAGCTGCTGGCCAAGCAGCTCGCCGACCGGCGGGCCAATATCCTCGCCATGCACGTGCACCATCTGGAGAACGGCGTGCTCGACGAACTGGTGGTGTCCACCCCGGCGGAGGTGTTGCCGCAGCGCCTGACCCACGCGGTCGCCAAGGCGGGCGGGGTGGCGATCGGCATCTGGCCCGCGTCGGCGCTGACCCTGGTCGACGGTCAGACCCGGGCGCTGGGCCTGGCCGGGCGGGTGGCCGCCGATCCGGGCGAGCTGCCGCTGGCCATCGCGGAACTGCTGGGCGCGCAATATCTTCCGGATCCCGATCCGGCCCGCGCGCCCGGCGGCACGCTGCTCGAGATCGAGGCGCGACCCGACCGCGCGTCCATGACCTTCCTGCGCACCGGGGAACCCTTCACGCCCGCCGAGGTGGCCCGTGCGCATCGGCTCATCGATCTCGCGGTGGTCGCGACCCGTCACCCGTGACCCGCCCCGCCTGCGGATCCCCCTCGCGCGAAGGGGCTTTCGGCGGCGGCGCACCCACCCCTTGATCACTGTCCCAGACAGAACTACCCTGGAGTGATGGGCGCAGCGCGGCTTTCGGCTCCGGATCACGAGGTGGTGGTGATCGGTGCGGGCCCGGGCGGGATCGCCGCGGGGGTCGAACTGACGCGGGCGGGGGTGCGCGACTTCGCGATCCTGGAGCGCGCCGACGAGGTCGGCGGCAGCTGGCACGAAAACCATTATCCGGGACTGGAAGTCGACATCCCGTCGGTGGCCTACCAGTACTCGTTCGCGCGAAACCCCGACTGGAGCAGGCTGTTCGCCTCGGGCGCGGAGGTGCGACGGTATCACCAGGCGGTGGCCCGCCGCTTCGGGCTGTACCCGCACGTGCGGTTCGGCACCGAGGTGGCCGCCGAGGAGTGGGACGAGGACCGGCACCGCTGGACCCTGCGGCTCGCCGACGGCGGCGTGCTGTCCGCGCGGTTCGTCATCAGCGCGGTCGGCGCGTTCATCAGTCCCAAACTGGATCCCGGGATTCCGGGACTGGCCGACTACCGCGGCCGGATCCAGCGGCCCTCGGACTGGGACGACGGCTACGACCTGACCGGACGGCGCGTCGCGATCATCGGCACCGGCGCGAGCTCGGTGCAGATCACCCCCGCCATCGCCGGCGAGGTGGGCAGCCTCGCGGTCTTCCAGCGCACGCCGGTCTGGTGCCTGCCCAAACCGAATCCGCGGATTCCGCGCGCGGTCCGGCTGGCCCTGCGCGTCCCGGGCGTGCAGGCGGGGGTGCACGGTGCGGCGCTGGTGGCGGTCGACGCCGCGCTGCGGACCATGTCCAGCGCACCGCTGCCCATGGTCCGGCCCGCGCTGCGCGCCATCGACGCCACCGCCATCCGCGGCTACCGCGGCCTGTTGCGACTCATGGTGCGGGACCCGGAGATTCGCGAACGCCTGGCCCCGGACTACGGCCCGATCGCCAAACGCCCGACGCTCAACACCGGCTATCTGCTGGCCTTCAACCGCGACAATGTCGACCTGGTGACCACACCGATCGAACGGTTCACCGCGGCGGGCCTGCGCACCACCGACGGCGTCGAGCGCGAGTTCGACATGATCGTGCTGGCCACCGGCTATCACGTCTTCTCCGATCCGGAGACCTACACGCCCGGCCTGGTGGTGGGCCGCGACGGCCTGGATCTGGGCAAATACTTCACCGAGCACGGCCTGCAGGCCTACGAGAGCGTCGCGCTGCCCGGCCTGCCCAATCGCTGGACCCTGGTCGGCCCGTATTCCTGGACCGGCAGCGGCTGGCACGCGTTCGTGGAGATGACCGCGGCCCACGCGGTGCGCGCCATTGCCGAGGCGCGCCGGCGCGGCGCGACCTGTGCGGTCGTGCGCCAGGACGCGCACGACGCCTATCACCGCCGCATCTACCGCCACGGCGCGGCCATGCGCTACTACCTGTCCGAACTGAACGCGCACGTCCCGACCTACTACCGCAATTCGCAGGGCGACTCGACCTACATCCGGCCCACCGGGTTCTTCTCGGCGCGCCGGGCGCATCGTCGATTCCCGTTCTCGGACTACGCCTTCGACCGTCTGCCCGCCTGACCGTTCCGCTTCCGAGGATCCCGAGCCCATGATCGAACTGCCGAAATCGGTCCGGATCGCGCTCGGCGCGGCCGGATACGGCATCAGCGACCGCCGGCTCGCGCCGGCGGTCACGGGTTCGGTGATCCTGGTGACCGGGGCGTCCTCGGGCGTCGGGCGCGCGACCGCGCTGCGGCTGGCAGCCAATGGCGCGACCGTGCTCGCGGTGGCCCGCCGGGCGGCCCGGCTCGAGGAGTTGCGCACCGAGACAGCGGATTTCCCGGGCCGGGTGCACGTCTATCCGGCCGATCTGTCCGACACCGATGCCGGTGCGGCGCTGATCGAGCGGGTGCTCGCCGAACACGGGCGCGTGGACGTGTTCGTCAACAACGCGGGCAAGTCGATTCGCCGCTGGCTCTCCGATTCGCTGGACCGCTGGGACAATATCGACGACACCGCGCGGATCAATTTCCTCGGCCCCGCGCGGCTGGTCATGAGCCTGCTGCCGTCCATGCGCGCCCGGGGGCAGGGCCATATCGTGAACATCAGCACCGCCGGCGTGCACGGCCCCGGCGTGGGCTGGACCGCGTATATCGCCTCCAAGTCGGCGTTCAACTCCTGGATGCGCGGCGCCGCACCGGAATTGCGGGCCGACGGCATCGACGTCACCACGGTGCACCTGCAATTGGTGCGCTCGGAGATGCTGGGCCCCTACCGGATCTACCGCTACACCCCGAGCATGTCGACCGAGGAGGCGGCGAGCCTGGTGTGCCGGGCGATCGTGGACCGCCCCTTGGCGATTCGGCCGTGGTGGGAGCGGGTGAGCGCACCGCTGTCCTACGCGCTGGACAGTTCCCCCGCGGCGCAACGGATGCTGACGTGGTACGCGAAGGCCGGGAACTGGAACAACCGCCCGGTGGATTGGGCCGGGCCGCTCGGCCGCCTGGAGCGCGCGGTGAAGCTGCTCGACGACGCGGTCACGGTGGCCGGGTGGATTCCGGCCGGCGGCGTGCTCGAGCAGCTGCCGCTGTCCCGGATTCCCCAACTGGCCATGGCATTACGCGACGGTGTCGGGCTCGCCACGGCGCTGTCGCTGTTCGCGGCGCGGTTCCCGGACCGGCCCGCCATGATCGATGACGACGGCCCGATCACCGCGGCCGAGCTGGATCGGCAGGTGCGGGCGCTGGCGGCGGCGCTGCGAGCACGCTGGCGGATCGGGCGCGGGCAGCGGGTCGGGGTGTTGTGCCGCAACCATCGCGGATTCGTGCTGGCGGCGTACGCGGCCGCGCGGCTCTCGGCGGATCTGGTGCCCTTGAATTATGGCTTCGCCGGTCCGCAGATCGGTGAGGTGCTCGATCGCGAACGCGTCGAATTGCTGCTCTACGACGGCGAATTCCACGACGAGATCGAGAAGTCCGGATACGCCGGGCGGCGCGTGGTGGTCCGGGGCGCGGCCGCTGGCCTGCCGACGGTGGCGGAATTGGTGGCGGCGGGTGGACCGCCGGTGCGCGAGCCCGCGTCCGGAGGCGCGCTGATCCTGCTCACGGGCGGGACGACCGGGGTGCCCAAGGGCGCGCCGCGTACGGTCGGCGCGGGGGCGGCGGGTTCGCTGAGCCCGCGCATGCTGCTGGCCGTGGGCGATCTCGCGCGGGTCGCGCCGATCCCGCGGCTCGGCCAGCCGATGGTGGTCGCGCCGCCGCTGCATCACACCTACGGGTTCCTGGCCACCGCGGGCGCGTTCCTGCTCGGTTCGACCGTGGTGGTGCACGCGCGATTCGATGCCGCGACCCTGCTCGCCGATATCGAGCGCCACCGCGCGCAGATCGTCTGCGTGGTCCCGACCATGCTCGGCCGGGTGATGGCGTTGCCTCCCGAGGTGCGCCGCGGCCACGATCTGTCGAGCCTGCGCATGCTGGTGTGCGGGGCCGCTCCGCTGCCGCCGTGGCTGGCCACCGCGTGCCTGGACGAGTTCGGCGAGGTGCTGTTCAACGGCTACGCCTCCACCGAGACCGGCGCCGGAACCTTCGCCACGCCCGCCGATCTGCGGGCCGCGCCCGGTACCGTCGGCCGCCCGCCGACCGGGATCGTGGATATTCGCATCGTCGACCGCGACGGCCGCGAGCTGCCCGCCGGCGTCACCGGCCGGATCGTCAACAAGAACCCGGGCATGTTCCACGGCTACAGCGACGGCCGGACCAAGGAGATGGTCGGAAAGCACATGGACTCCGGCGATCTCGGGCATTTCGATGCCGAGGGCCGCTTGTTCGTGGACGGCCGCTCCGACGACATGGTCGTGTCCGGCGGTGAGAACGTCTTCCCGCAGGAGGTCGAGGAGGCGCTGCTGGCCCATCCGGCGGTGGCGGACGCGGGCGCGGTCGGGGTGCCCGACGACGACTTCGGGCAGCGGCTGGTCGCGGCCGTCGTACTCGAGCCCGGCGCCCGGGTGAACGCCCGCACCCTGCAACGGCACATCAAGACGACGCTGGCCGGGTACAAGGTGCCGCGCGATATCGTCTTCGTCCCGGAACTGCCGCGCACCACGGCGGGCAAGTTACGGCGGCAACAACTTCCGACGCTCATCAATGCACAATGGGGCGCATGACGCAGCGACAGTATGTTTCCTCCGGCGCGCGGTGGGAGCCGATCGTCGGTTATTCGCGCGCGGTCCGGGTCGGCCCCTGGATATCGGTGGCGGGGACCACGGCGGTCGGCCCGGACGGAGGCGCGGTGGGCGGTAACGATATCGCCGAGCAGACTCGTGAAGCCTTGCGCCGAATTGTGGCCGCGCTGGCCGAAGTCGGCGCGACACCCGAGAACGTCGTGCGCACCCGAATCTTCGTCACCGATATCTCGCGCTGGGAAGAGGTCGGCAAGGCGCACGGCGAAGTCTTCGCGACGATCCGCCCGGCGGCGACAATGGTCGAAGTGAGCAGCCTGATCGATCCCGCGTTGCTGGTCGAAATCGAAGCCGACGCGATCGTGCCGGAAACGGCCTGAGCGCACCGGTTCTCAGCCGCGCAGGCCCTCGATTTCGTGCCGCAGAACCTCCAGGAGTTTCTCCGGATCGTCGAATTCCGCAGGGTCGATGGGTGTTCCGAAATGGATGGTAACTGGATGGTGGCGGTTGAATCGGCGGCCCGTGCCGCCCCGGCGCATGGGTAGCACGCCGTCGGTGCCCGTGGTGGCGACCGGGAGGATCGGGACACCGGTCGCCATGGCCAGCGTCGCGACGCCCGGTTTGTACGGTTCGCGCTCGCCGGCCGGGACCAGGCGGCCCTCCGGGTAGATGATGAGCACGCCGCCGAAGCGCAGTACCTGCGCCGCGCGGCCCACCGCGGTGCGCCCGGAGTCGGGGTCGCGGCGGATCACCGGAATGTGGCCCAGCAGCCGCACCAGCTGTCCGACAACGGGCCAGGTCCACAGCTCGGCCATGGCGATGGCCACCGCGCGCCGCCGCAGCGCGCCCCACAGGAAGACCGCGTCGAGCAGGGAGATGTGATTGCTCGCGATGATCACCGGACCATGCGCGGGCACCCGGTCGCGGCCGAGCACCGTGACGTGGACGAAGCGCGACCAGGCCAGGGCGCGCAGGATCCGGCGGACGAATTGCGTTGTGAGCCAAGCCCGTTTGCCCAGCCCTCGGGGTCGTCGTGCGTCGGTGTTCATGGCTCTCCCGGATCAATGGTTGTGACAACGGTTTTCATCCTCGTTCGGTAACCGAACGGAGACCACCGCGAAACTACTCGGCCACCACCACGTATTTCGAGAAATAGCCTATGGCTATCAAGACATTTTGGGCGTAGCCTGGTGGTTGCTGTACTCACGGCAATATCACACCGAAAATTCTGCGAAGGTCGTGTGCTGCCATGGTCGGAAACTGGTGGCGTAACAGTGTTTTGATGCAGCTGCGCCGGTCCCCGGCGAGCGCCGCGGTGCTGTTCGTCGTGGCCGATGACGGGACCCCGGTCATCACATTCCCGAGACTCAATTGGGCGTGGGTGGCGATCGCTTCCGCGGCGGTTCTGATTTTCGGAATCATTGTCGCAATGTTGGTGAGCCTCGCCTATTTCGACGAGCCCACCAGCACCGTGCCGAATGCCCCGGCATCCTGTGAACCGTTCTGTATCGCACCGACACCCTAGAGTGGTCGCCTCGCCACGCCCATAAATGTTCGACTCCCCGGTCTTTCCGATCGGTACTGTCTCCAAATGCCGGAATCGTCTCCGGCGAAACGGAGTCATGACATGTGGGAGAGCGAATGAGGTTCTGGAAGGTCTCAGCCGTTTGTCTCGTCGCGGCGGTCACCGCGGTGGCCGCGGGTTGCGGAACCAAGTCGAACGACAGCTCCACCGGTTCGGACGAGGTCCGCAAGATCGCCAAGGAAGCCTACACATACGGCTTTCCGATGGTCGACATGTACCGCATCGAGAATTCGTATGTGGTGGACAAGAACAGCAGCCAATACATGGGTGGCTGGAACGAACTGCACAGTATCGCCCGGGTTTTCACCCCGGCGGACACGGCCGTGCAAACGCCCAATTCGGACACGCCGTACTCGTTCCTGGTCGCGGACCTGCGGACCGAGCCGCTGGTGCTCACCGTGCCGCCGATCGAGGAGAAGCGCTACTACTCGGTCCAGTTCATCGACAACTACACCTACGTCTATGACCTGCTCGGGAGCCGGACCACCGGGAACGGCGGCGGCACTTACCTGCTCGCCGGTCCCGGCTGGAAGGGCGACAAACCCGCCGGGGTCGACAAGGTGATCACCTCGGCGACCGACTTCTCGATGGTGCTGTACCGCACCCAGTTGTTCGATCCGGCCGATCTGGACAACGTCAAGAAGATCCAGTCGGAGTACCAGGTGAAGCCGCTGTCGGCGTTCGAGAACAAGCCGGCCCCGGCCGCCGCGCCGGCGGTCGACTTCATCACGCCGCTGACGCCGGAGCAGGAGCAGACCTCGCTCGACTTCTTCAAGGTCCTCAACTTCACGCTGAAGTACGCGCCGGTCCAGCCCGACGAGCGGGAACTGCGCGACCGATTCGCGAAGATCGGAATCGGTCCGGACGGTGATTTCGATCCCGCGAAGCTCAGTGCCGATGACCGCAAGGCGTTCCAGGACGGCATGGCCGACGCCTGGTCGGACCTGCATGCCTTCCAGAAAAACGAGCTGGAGACCGGCAAGGTGAACTCCGGTCAGCTGTTCGGGTCCGCCGAACAGCTGAAGGGGAACTACCTGTACCGCTTCGCCGGCGCGGTCATGGGCATCCTGGGTCTGCCGGGCGCCGAGGCCATGTACTTCCCGCTCACCAACGACACCACCGGCGCGAAGCTCAACGGCGCCAACAACTACACCCTCACCTTCCCCGACGGGAAACTGCCGCCGGTGAAGGCGTTCTGGTCGGTGACCATGTACAAGCTGCCGGAGATCCTGCTGGTGGAGAATCCGATCAACCGCTACCTGATCAATTCGCCGATGCTGCCGAACCTGGTACGCAACCCGGACGGCGGCATCACCCTCTACCTCCAGCAGACCTCGCCGGGCGCGGACAAGGAAGCCAACTGGCTCCCCACTCCGCCCGGTGATTTCGAGATGATCCTGCGGACCTACTGGCCCGAGCAGGCCATCTCCGACGGCAGCTGGACCCCGCCGAAGGTGACCAAGGCCTAGTTCTGGTCGTTCGAGTGACGGCGGTGGCCGGGCGAGGACTCGATCTCGAGCCGCGCCCGGCCACCGCCGTTCCCGTCACAGTGACCATCCGCGGGCGGATACTGCGCTTATAAGCGTGTACGACATCCGCCATGTAGCAGGACCGATCGACGGGGGTGAGCTGCGATGACACCGAGTACCGGGCCCTCAACGCCGTGCTGCGGCGCCGCGGCCGGGTGCATCAGAGCACCCCGAACCTGACCACCCGCGCCGAACTGGTCAAGTACTTCGCGCCGAGCGCGGGCCGCTTCCGCGCGCCGCTGAAGACGACCCTCATCGCGGGCATGGACGTCAAGGCCGACCGCACCACCGCGCGGGCCGCCATGGCGTCGGCGTGGATCGCGAATACCGTTGGCGGAGCACGCTTCCGGTGGCAGCATCTGCCGTGCCGTTCGAGGTGTACGCCGACGGAGTGGATCTGGTGGTGTTCGAGGAGTTCGGGTCCGGCAGCGCCGCACTCGATATCCGGGACGCCCTGCGGCGCGGTGAGCTGCTCGCCGACGGGGTTGCGGCGCATGGTCAATCGCAATGACCGGGCGGTGGCGGCCACCGTGGTCGGTGGCCGCGTCGTCTACGAATACGGTGAATTCGCACCGGGTTTCGGCACCACCCTGCACGCGGGCAGCTTCCTGACCGCGCACGGGTGAGGGCTACACGAGTGCCGGGGTGCGCCCGCGGGCGCGGTACTCCTGCGGTGGGCAGCCCTGCCAGCGCCGGAAGGCGCGGATGAAGGAGGCGGCCTCGGCGTAGCCCAGACGCGCCGCCACCTGTTCGGTGGTCATGTCGGTGCGGTCCAGTAGTTCCTCCGAAAGGGTTTGGCGCACTTCGTCGAGCAGGGCACGGAACGAGGTGCCCTCCTCGTTGAGCCGCCGCGACAGGGTGCGCGGGCTGACGAACAGCCCGGCGGCCACGGCCGACTGATCGGGGATCACGCCCGGATCGCGGATCAGCACCCCGCGCACCACGGCCGCGAATCCGGAGCGGACGTAGCGGCGCGCGAGCAGTTCCTGGCACATCTGCTCGCAGGTGCTGCGGGCCTGTTCGGTCGGTTGCGGTAGGACCACGTCCAGGAACGAGGAGTCGAAGGCGAGTTCGTCGACGCTGGTTCCGAAGAGCGGCTCCACCCCGAAAACCGACCGGTAACGGCTGGTATCGAGGGGTGCGGCGTGCCGGAAACTGACGCGGCGGACCGGGACGTTCACCGAGTACAGCTCGCGGCCGATCATCTGGATTCCG
The DNA here is from genome assembly GCF_053602115.1 of Nocardia sp. NPDC004582. NCBI lineage: Bacteria > Bacillati > Actinomycetota > Actinomycetes > Mycobacteriales > Nocardiaceae > Nocardia > Nocardia sp. NPDC004582. Next base: position 102,386 of record NZ_JBSGCY010000006.1, read on the forward strand.
GTCAGCACCCGTTCGGCCAGGAAGGCGCGCACGTCGTCCGGGACGTCGCGGTCGTCGAACCGCAGACGCCCCTCGCCGTCCACTTCCTCGAAGGTCACCTGCCCGAACGTGAACACCAGCTCGACGTATCCCGGCGCCACCACGATCGCGTCCCGCAGGGTCCGGCTGGCCAGCAGGGCCAGACCCCAGGGTCCCGACAGCGATACCGGATATCGCGTCCCCGCCTCCACGCCGAGCCCCGGTTCCCGGCCGAACCGCGCGAGCAGATTCCGCACCACCGCGAGTTCTTGCCGCGCCGTCACTTCCGCGGTGTGATCCATCACCGCTTCGGGCGCCAGATCGACCCCGGCGAGGCACTCCCCCATCGGCATCCCTCGTTCGTTGGCGAGCCGGGTCAGAATGTGCACGCCGGACGTGTGCCTGGCTAGATCCCAGTCGAGCATGTGCGCTTTGTCCTCTTCGACTACTCCCGACCCAAATGTCTGTTCCCCATCGGGTTGGCGAAACATATCAACGAGAGACCGCCCGGTGTGGCGCATCCGACATTTTCGATCGAGCAGCGGTGATGCGCGCGACGCGCGGAACGCGATTCGTCACGTAACAGCCGATGCGCCGGTGCGATTCATCCACAACCGGTTCGGACGACGACCAGCAATCGAGGTCTGCCCCATGAGTTCCACCGCGATCCTGCTAGTTCCCATGCTCGCGGTCCCCGCGTTCGGCGTCGGCCTCTGGCTCGGCATCCGATCAGTTACCGGCGAATGCGCGTCCGAACGCCGCCAGGCACGCTGCCGGCACACCCGATAACGTGCACGGTATGAGCAGCTCATCGACCCGCACCGTGGTCGTCACCGGCGCGTCCTCCGGCATCGGCAAAGCCACCGCCGCGGCCTTCGCGGCCCGCGGGCACAAGGTGATCGGCACCAGCCGCAACCCTGACAACCTCGCCGAGGCCGACCGCGCGCCCGGAGTCGAGTACCGCGCGCTCGACATCACCGATCTGGAGTCGATCGAACGGTTCACCGCCGAGCTCGGGGCGATCGATGTGTTGATCAACAATGCCGGGGAGAGTCAGGCGGGGCCGTTGTCCGATCTGCCGCGCGAGGCGATCGAAAGACTGTTCCAGCTCAATGTTTTCGGGGCCGTGGCGTTGACTCAGGCGGTGCTGCCGGGCATGCGTGAGCGTGGCTACGGGCGGATCGTCATGGTGGGTTCCATGCTCGGCAGCTTCCCGATGCCGTATCGGTCGTCCTATGTGGCGACCAAGGCTGCTTTGCGGGGGTTCGCTACCGCGGCTCGGTTCGAGGAGTCTCCGTTCGGAGTCTGGATCACTACCGTCGAGCCCGGGCAGATCGATACCGGGCTGAGTGAGCGCCGGACCAAGTACATCGACGAAGGGTCGCCGCACACTGCGGACTTCACCAAGTTCATGGCTCGTCTCGATGCGCAGATGAGCAAGGGCATTTCGCCGACTCAGGTGGCGGAAACCATTGTGGCGGCGGCCAGCTCGGACCGGCCTAAGCCCCTCTATGCGGTGGGTAGTAACGCGCCATTGATGTTCGCGATTCGCCGGGTGCTGCCGCGGGGTGTCATGGAGCGTGTGATTGCGGCGGCTCAAGGGCTCAAACGATAGAGAAATCAAAGACCCAAAGAAGCCAAAGACCCAAAGATAAGAGACCAAAGGACAAAAGACGCCTGGAGAAGAGAGAGGGTGGCCGAGCTTGCGAGGCCCGCTCACCTACCAGCCCCACTCAGGCTCGGCCGCGCGTCGTCCCGGGGAAGACGACGGGATAGGCGTTTTCTGTAGAGGGTGATGCGTGCAGTCCGTGGGCTGGGATCGGCGGGTGACGGCTCGTGGCTTGGCGTCAGCCCCAGTCCGGTAGGGCAGGCGAGGCGGCCACACTCTCTGTAGGTTTGCGAACGCGCTTGTGGCACGAGCATTCGTGACGCAGGCAGCCCGAAGTACCCCACCTTCGGTGAGGCTCGGACTCGTTTTAGGGGCGTGACCACCATTTGACCGGTGGGCGGGTGCGATCGCGCAGTCGCGCCAGCGACGCGGCCATCAGTTCACCCGCGTGGTGGCGGTCGTTGACCTGCGGAGTTCGGCTCGGGTCGATATGCGCTGGCGCTATCCACCCGGTACGGCCCGCGTACTCGGAATCTTCTGGCATGGCAATGGTTTTCCAGCCGCCCGGCCCGTCATGGATGAGCGCGTGGCACGCGTCGCAGGCCAAAGTCAGGTTTTCGATGTCCGTCTTGCCGCCCTTGTTCCATTCGGTGACGTGGTGCACCTGGGTCAGAGTGGCCGGAGCAGAACAGCCGGGGCGGGTGCAGCCGCGCTCGGTGGCGATCAAGGCCATCCGCTGTGCGGAGTTGGCGAGGCGCTTGGACCGGCCCAGGTGCAGGGGGCGTCCGGCGTGGTCGAAGATCGTCAGGAACGGCTTGGACTTCTGCGCCAGCTGCAACGCTTCTTCCAGCGGCACGGTCCCACCAGAAGCGGTGGTGGCGACACCGGCGGCGGCTTCGACCTCCGCGAGCGACATGGTGATGATCGTGGACACGGGCAGCCCGCGGTGCTGACCGGTGTTCTCCGGGCCCATTTCGGGGCGCAGGAACGCCAGCAACGCGTCGTGGTTGCGCTGCGCGGCCGTGCGGGGATCGCGGCGTGCTGCGCGCTCCAACCCCGCGAGGGCTTCGTCGTCGAGTCCTTCGGTGGTCCAGGGGCTTTCGGCATCATCGGCATGGCACATGCCCGGCCGCGCCAAGCTGGCGAAGATCGGGTCCAGCACGGCGCGCAGCGCGGGCGTCACCTGCGCGGTGATCACCGACATCCCGTCGACGCCCTGCTTCCCGAGCGTCACGCCACGGCGACGCTGCCGGTCGACCTCGCGGGTGAACCGGCCATCCGGGTCGAGGTAGCCGAGGATCCGGTCGCCGATCTTCGGCAGGTCGTCCGGCGTGGACTGTGCGGCGAAGCCCGCCAACTGGAATTCGGCGAGTTCGCGGTCCTCGACGGCGGTTTCGGCGGGGATGCGGTCCATGATCTGCGCGATCCGCCGCGCGGAGTCCGCCGACACCATGCCCATCTGCTGGTAGGCGGCGGTCCAGGGCAGCCGAGGCTCCAACACCTCACCGCCGGACTGGCGCACCCCGAGCTGTTCCGCGGCCCGCACCCGCGCACAAGCGTCGCCGTGGCCGAGGCGCAGGGTTTGTTCGAGGTACTTCGAAACCGTTTTCGCCCCGGCCTTTTCCGGCAGGTTCCGAATCTCGATCTCCCGAATCAGCTTGTGCTCGAAGGCGGCCATCCGGCGGCGCGTGGTCTCCCAATCCCGCATCAATTCCACGAGATCCTCATCCGCCATCGGATCCAGGGAGTCATTGAGCAGAACGTCCACAGCATCGAACACCACACCGGTGGCATCGCCCACCGTGATGTCCTCGCTGAGAATCGGCCCGCCCAATTTCATGCCCCTATTCTATCAATTCCCACCTTCACCCGTGACACGAATTACCATATATAGCAGCGCTTTTCAGATTCTCACCATACAATTACGACCGTTCGGTCAGCCGCAAATCCCGGCCGATAATCTCCCGCATGATCTCGGAAGTCCCCCCGTACACCCGAGTGATCCGCGCGTCCGCAGCCATCCGCGCGATCGGGTATTCACGCATATACCCGTAACCACCGAACAACTGCTGACACCGGTCGATGCACCGAAACTCCATCTCCGAAGCCCACAGCTTGGCCTTCGCGGCATCGGCGGGCGTCAACCGCCCCGCGTTCAACTCCACAACACACTTGTCGATGAACGCTTCCGCGACCGACACCTCGGTGGCCACGTCGGCGAGGGTGAACTTGGTGTTCTGGAACGCCCCGATCGGCTGCCCGAAAGCCTCACGCTCCCCGACGTATTCGATGGTCGTCCGTAGGGCGACCCGGGCCCGGGCCAGGCAGGCGACGGCGATCTGCATCCGTTCCTGGGGCAGGTTCCGCATCAGATAGGTGAATCCCCGGCCCACCTCCCCGAGCACGTTCTCCTTGGGCACCCGCACGTCGGTGAAGCCGAGTTCGGCCGTGTCCTGCGAATGCAGCCCGAGTTTGTCGAGGTTGCGGCCGCGTTCGAAGCCCTCCATGCCGCGCTCGAGCACCATCACGGTCACCCCGGCGTGCCGTTCGGCGGAGGTCCGCACGGCGGTGATCACCAGATCCGCGTTGATACCGTTGGTGATGAACGTCTTCGCGCCGTTCACCACGAAGTGGTCGCCCATATCGACTGCCGCCGTGCGGATTCCGGCGACATCGGAGCCCGCTCCCGGCTCGGTCATGCCGATGGCCGCGATCCGGGTCCCCGCCACGAACCCCGGCAGCCACCGCTCCCGCTGTTCCTCGGTCGTCAGATCCACCAGGTACGGCGTGCAGATGTCATTGTGCAGGGCGAAGTTCAGTCCCACTCCCGCGCAGTCGGCCTCCATGAACTCCTCGATGAGGATCTGGTTGAACCGGAAGTCCGCGACGCCCAGCCCGCCGTAGCTCTGCGGCACCGCGAATCCGAGCAGTCCCAGGTCGCCGGCCCGCGCGAACACCGACCGCGGCACGATCCCGGCCGCTTCCCATCCCAGGTAGTGCGGCGCGACCTCCTTGCGCACGAATCCCCTCGCCAGCTCGGCGAATGCCAGATGATCGTCACCGTAGTGCCCTCGTTCCATGGACCCATGGTTGTGGACGATCGCCGCGCGGGACCAGAGAATCCCGGCCAATCGGGGTGGTCGAGGACGGATTCGATCCGTCCTCGACCACTCGCATCCGACGCCTACCCGTCGACCGTGAGTACCGTGCCCGCGGCGACCGTCAGGTTGCCTTCGCGCACGGCGAATCCCAGACCCGGTTCCAGCGGAACCGCGCGGTCGAGGGTCACCGCCAGTTCGACGGTGTCACCCGGCATGGCACGCCCTTCCGGCAGCGTCACCTGCCCGGAGACATCGCCCGTACGGACGAAGAACTGCGGGCGGTAGCCGCTGGCGATGGGCGTGCGCCGACCACCCTGCGCGGCGGTCAGCAGCCGGACGCGCGCGGTGAAACCGGTGTGCACGGCGATGCTGCCCACCGCCGCGACCACCTGACCGCGCGCCACCTGACCGCGTTGCACACCGCGCAGCAGCAGCGCGACATTGTCGCCGGCCTCGGCCGATTCCATGGTGCGGCCGAAGGTCTCGACGCCGGTGACCACGGCCTCGATCGCGCCGCCGTAGCCGAGCACCGCGACCTTGTCGCCCATCCGGACCACGCCGCGCTCCACCGCCCCCGTCACCACGGTGCCGCGGCCGGTGATGGTGAGCACGTTCTCCACCGGCATGAGGAACGGCGCGTCGAGGTAGCGCTCCGGCATGGGCACGAACTCGTCGACGGCGTCGAGCAGCCGGACCAGCTGGTTCGACCAGTGCTCGTCGCCCTCGAGCGCCCGCAGCCCGGACACCGGCACCACGGGGACGCCGTCGCCGTCGTAGCCGTTGGCGGACAACAGCTCTCGCACCTCCAGCTCGATGAGCTCGAGCAGCTCGCCGTCGGCGACATCGGACTTGTTGAGCGCGACCACGATGTGCTCGACGCCCACCTGCCGCGCCAGCAGCACGTGCTCGGCGGTCTGCGGCATCACGCCGTCGTCCGCCGACACCACCAGGATGGCCCCGTCGAGCTGGGCCGCGCCGGTGATCATGTTCTTCACGAAGTCGGCGTGCCCCGGCATGTCCACGTGCGCGTAATGCCGTGTCGCCGTCTCGTATTCGACGTGGGCGATATTGATGGTGATGCCGCGCTCGATCTCCTCCGGCGCCCGGTCGATCCGATCGAACGGGACGAAAGCGGTACCGCCGCGCTCGGCCAGCACCTTGGTGATGGCGGCGGTCAGCGTGGTCTTGCCGTGGTCGACGTGACCCATGGTGCCGATGTTCAGGTGCGGCTTGGTTCGGACATAGGCCTGCTTGGCCATGATGAATTCTCCATCCGGGATGTTCGAGGGGGACCTCAGCAGCGAGCCGACCTTCCCCGTCCGAGGTCCCGGGACGTCCCGGAGAAGGTCAGCGTCGTGCGCCGTCGAATGCGGATGCCACCAGGACAAGCGCAGGGAGGTGGAGCGCAGCCGTCGCGCCCGCGACTGCGGGGTATGCGGCGATGGACTGCGGGAACATGCGAGACATGCTGCCCGGCGGAAGCTGTCTCGCGCCAGTTATTTTCGCACCGGGCCGAACCGGCTGACGGCGACGAAACCCGCCGCGGCCAGGATCATGACGGCCGAAACCAGCAGCGCCACATCGAGTCCGTGATGGAAGGCGACGGTCGCCGTCTGTAGCACCTCGTTCACATGCGGGGCGTATTTCAGCGCCGTGGCCAGGTCGACACCGGCTGGGATACGCCCGCGCTCGACGGCGTCGATGGCGATCGGTTGCAGGTTGTCCGGCAGACCCAACTCGGTCATACGAGTGCGCAGATCGGCGGTGAGGAACCCGTTGACCAGGGACCCGAGCACCGCGACCCCGACCGCCGCCCCGACCTGCCGCATGGTGTTGGTGGCCGCCGCGGCCATGCCCGAATGCTCGGCGGGCACTCCGGTCAGGACAGCTGAGGTCAAGGGCACCACCGCGATTCCGAACCCGAGCCCGGCGACCGCCAGCGTGATCGCCAGCGGCGTGAATTCGACCGTGCCGTCCAGCGAATGCCGGGTCAGCAGAATGCCGCCCGCCCCCACGACGCACCCTGCGATCATCGGCATCCGCGCCCCGCTGCGCGCCACCCAGAACCCCGCCGCCAGCGATCCGCCCACGATGGCGACCGCCATCGGCGCGAACACCGCCGCCGTGCGCCCGGCCGAATAGTGGATCATCACCTGCAGATACAGCGCGGTGAAGAAGAAGATCGAGAAGACCCCGAAGTAGACCGCGAACGCGACCACCAGCGCGCTCCGCACCGGCGGCAGCCGCAGATACCGGAAATCGAAGACCGGGTTGCGGACTCGCGTCTCGACGATCAGGAACGCCACGAACGCGATCGCCCCCACCGCGAACAACGCGATCACCGACGGCGCGTCATACCCCCGGTCCTCGCCCGTGATCGCCGCGAAGATCACCGCGCTCAGGAAGATCGCGCCGAGCAGCGAGCCGAGCCAATCCGGCTGCCCCGGTTGTGGATCCGCGCTCTCGGGTACGTAGCGCAGCGCCGCCGCCAGCACCACGACGCCGATGATCAGGTTGAACCAGAAGATCGACCGCCATCCCCACGCCCCCACCAGCGCCCCGCCCAGCACCGGCCCCGCGGCCAGCGCCAGCCCGGACACCGCCGCCCACACCCCCAGCGCCTTGGCGCGGGTCCGGGCCTCGGGGAACACCTGCCGCAGTACCGACAAGGTGCCCGGCTCGGACGCGGCCGCCCCCAGCCCCATGACGGCGCGCCCGAAGATCAGCACGGGCACGCTCGTGGCCAGTGCCGAAATCACCGATCCGGCACCGAAGATCACCAGTCCGATCACCATCACCCGTTTGCGGCCCCAGCGGTCGCCGAGCGATCCGGCGGCCAGCATCAGGCTCGCGAACACCAGCGTGTAGGCGTTGACGACCCATTGCAGCAGCTGGACATCGGTGCTCAGGTCTGAGCGGATGTCGGCCAGCGCGACGCTGACGACGGTCGTGTCGAGGAAGGTTACGAACAGGACCGCGGTGACCGTGGCCAACGCGATTCCGGGCCGCGCCGCACCGCGCGACGTGTCACCGATTGCCACCTCCCCAGGTTACGGGGCGCCGATAACAGCTGTCCGGTTTCGATCGGCGTGGCGGACGGCCGCGCGATATCGGTTCGGCGACAGCCGATCAGCTCGACAGGGTCGCCAGCGCGCCCGGCTTCAGCACGTCCTTCAGCTCCGACCACCAACAGCCGGCCAATGGCCGCCGCGGACGGCCGCCGGTCGGCTCGGCCAATGGCCCACACGTACGCGGTGTGACGCGCAGGATGTAGGCGAACCCCGGAGGCAGGCCCGGTGTTCGAGCGGAAAGGTGAGGATCGGTGCAGGACAGGCGGCTGATCGGCGGCGGCCCGGCCCCTCTAGACTGCCGAACGGGGAGGTCGGTTTGCTGAGGTTCTCGGTACTGGGCGAGGTCCGCGCATGGCGCGGGGACACGCCCTTGGATCTGGGCCCGCCACAACGGCGGGCGGTGCTCGCCGCACTATTGCTGCGCGAGGGCAAGGCGGTCACGGCCGCCGAACTCGTCGAAGGCATCTGGGGCGAGGACCCGGTGCTGCGCGCCGTCCCCGCGCTGCGCACCCACGTCGCCAAACTCCGCCGCGAACTCGAACCCGGCCGCGCCAATCGCGGACCCTCGAACCTGCTGGTCTCCGTCGGCGACGGCTACGTGCTGCGACTGCCGCCCGGCCACACCGACATTCACGAGGTCGCGGGCCAGGTCGCCGCGGCCGAACGGCTGCGGCGCGAGGACCCC
>NZ_JBSGCY010000007.1:0-100982 GCF_053602115.1 Nocardia sp. NPDC004582
GCGGCGCGGGCGAGCTGGCCCGCGGTCGCGTAGCGGCGGCCGGGTTCCTTGGCCATGCCGATGGCGACCACCTGGTCCAGGCCGACCGGGACGCCGGTGCGGACGCTGGGGCGCGGCGGCGGCGTGAGCATGTGGGCGCGGATATTGGCCAGATTGCCGGCCACCCGGAAGGGCGGGCCGCCGGTCAGGCATTCGTAGAGGACGCAGGCCAGGGCGTAGATATCGGCGCTCGGCGAGACCGAGGCATTGTGCTCGAAGCGTTCGGGGGCCATATAGGCGAAGGAACCGATGGCATTGCCGGTCTGGGTCAGCTGCACGTCGGATTCGGTGTGCGCGATGCCGAAATCCACCAGGTAGGCGAACATCTCGCCGGTGAGCAGGATATTGGCGGGTTTGACGTCGCGGTGCACCAGGCCGCTCTCGTGCGCGGAGTCCAGGGCGGCGGCGATCTGCTCCACCACCCCGACCGCGCGCTCGGGCGGCAGCGGGCCCTCCTCGTACAGGTAGGCCTTGAGGTCGCGGCCGCGGACCAGCCGCATGTCGATGAACAGGACCCCGTCCACCTCACCCCAGTCGTGCACCGGAATGACGTGGGGTTCCTGCAGTTTGGCGGCGGTGCGGGATTCGCGCCGGAAGCGTTCCACGTAGGTGGGCTGCCGGGCCAGGTCCACATCCAGCAGCTTCACGGCGACCACCCGGTCGCGCACGGTGTCGTAGGCCTCGTAGACCTCGCCCATGCCCCCGACCCCGAGCAGCCGCCGCAGTTCGTACTGTCCGAACCGCGAACCAGCCCTCTCCCCTGCGGCCACCCGCGTCGTCCTCCCTACTGCCGGATGCGCTCCGGGAACCCACCGGAGATACACCTGGAAAGGCTACGGGGCGCACGGCCCGGTGTCATTCCCTCGAACGGCGCACCGGCATTCCTTCGACTCGGCGCGAACGGGTACCGCGAGACCCGTAGAGTCATGTCACCGACTTCGGTCAGCAGGCGCCGCACCCCCGGCGCCGCTGGATAGACATGCGGCACACCGTGCAGCGCGAGGAGCACCAGTGTCACTCGATGAGCCACTCGCCCCGCTTCCCCAGGAGGGCATGGGCTTCACCTCCGCGTGGCCGGTGCGAGCCGGCGATGTGGACCCGTATCAGCGGCTGCGATTCGACGCCACGGCCCGCTATCTGCAGGACATCGCCTGGGAGGAAATGCAATCCGGCTTCTTCCACCGGACCGACCCGGCCTGGATCGTGCGGCGCACGGTGGTGGACGTGGTCCGGCCGGTGCACTGGCCGGACCGGGTGGAGCTGCGCCGCTGGTGCTCGGCCATGTCGACCCGCTGGACCAATATGCGGGTGCGCATCACCAGCGACAACGGCGGCCTGATCGAGACCGAGGGCTTCTGGATCAATATCAACGAGTTCACCAATATGCCGACCCGGATCAGCGACGAGGGCCTGGCCGAACTCGCCCGCACCACCGATGAGCACCGGCTGCGCTGGCGGCCCTGGCTCACCGACCCCACCCCGCCGGAATCGGATGTGGACCTGCCGTTCCCGGTCCGCGCCACCGATATCGACCAGTACAACCACGTGAACAACGCGGCCTACTGGCAGGCGGTGGAGCAGTACCTGGTGGATTACCCGAAACTGCTGGCCGGACCGCATCGCGCGGTGATCGAATATGTGGCGCCGGTGCTGGCGCGCCAGCACGTGAGTGTGCGCAGCCGGTACGAGCCGGGCGACCGCGCCGGGCATCCCGCCTCGCTGCGGCTGTGGTTCGTGGTGGGCGGGGTGACGACCACCGCGGTGCGGATCGGACCGCTGCCCGGCGCCTGAGCCGGGCCCGCGGCGGGGCGCGCGTTGCGCACCCGCGCCCGGTGTCGCACCTGCGAAATCGATTGACCTCCGGCGACATTCCCCGCGTCACAACACGTTCGCTGACCGTTTGCCTGCGACACTGAGCGGCAGGCCGATCGCCCAGGGGTGGTGATCGAGGACAGGAGATCGTTCGCCATGCGATTCGCTCATATCGCCTTGCTCGCGGCCGCGCCCGCGCTGGTCGTCGGGATGACGGCCTGTGGCAGTTCCAAGGATTCGTCGAAGAACACCACGTCGACCACCGTCGCGGCGAGCAGCACCACCGCACCGGGCGCCACCACCACCGAGCATCCCGGCCCGACCCACCCGCCGGTGCCCACCACCCAGACCGCCGCCGACGTCGATTGCGGACCGGTTACCGGAGCAAATGGCCAGAGCGCCAACGTGATCGCCTACGCCAGCTCCGGCGGCGTCCCCGGCTGCACCGAAGCCATCACCGTCGCCACCCACTACGTGCAGGCCACCCGCACCGGCGACGCCGCCCAGGTCGACGGCTGGACCTGCCAGCCCCAGCCCGACGCGGCGGTTCCGCACATCTGCTTCAAGGAGGGCTTCCTGATCGGTCTGCGCGGCGGCGCGGCCCCCAACCCGCCCGCGCCGCCGACCACCACGCCCCCGCCGACCACCACCAGCGAGGCCCCGATCGCGGACGCCAACTGCGGCACCGTGACCGACGCGGGCGGCGGCACCCGCACCGTCATCGCCGTCGGCACCCCCGCCGGCCGCGTCGGCTGCACCGAGGCCATCAATGTGGCCACCAAATACGTGCGGCAGGTCAGCAACACCGACGTCGCCACCATCGACGGCTGGTCCTGCAACGCCGTCCCCGGCAACCCCGCGGTCCCATCCATGTGCGCCAAGGACGGCCTGGTCATCAACCTGGGCAACTGACCCGGCCCACGAAAAGGACTGCGGCCCCACCCAATTCGGGTGGGGCCGCAGTGTTATGCGCGCGCGAGCCCGCCGGCACCCCCGAACGCCGCGGCAGGACCGCCACGGACCCAGGGATTCGGGGGCAACGGCCCGGCGTCCCTGGGGGTTCGGGGGCGAAGCCCCTGAGAGCCCGAGAGTCGGCTATCCCTTGGCGGCCTTCAGCAGGTCCTCGACCTTGGTGAACTTCACGCGGGGACGACCGGCGGTCTTGCCCGCGGTCTTCTCGGCGGCGTCGATGGCCTTCCAGCCCTCGCGGCCGACCTGGTCGGGCTGCCGCTCGGCGAGCAGCGCGTCCAGGGCGGCCCGGTCGCCCTGCGGGGCGGCCAGTTTGCCGTTGGTGTAGTCCTCGATGATCTGGTCGACGGTCTCGGTCGAGTCGACCCGGTTGGAGCCGATGACGCCGCGCGGACCGCGCTTGATCCAGCCGGAGACGTACACGCCCTGAACCGGGTCGCCGTCGGCCAGGACTCGGCCCTTGTCGTTCGGGATGACGCCGTTGGCCTCGTCGAACGGCACGTCCGCGACCGGCTCGCCCTTGTAGCCGATGGAGCGCAGCACCAGCGACGCCTCGAGGCTGCCGGTGCGGTCGGAGGCGCGGGCCACGGTGCGGCCGTTCTCCTCGACCAGTTCGTTGTGCACGTACTCCACGCCCTCAGCCTTGCCCGTACCGGTGACGGCGGTGGGCGAGACCAGGTAGCGGAACACGATGCGCTTGTTGTCCGGGTTGCGGGAACCGGCGGCGTATTCCTGGGCCAGGGTGTACTTGAGCTGCAGCGAGGGCTCGACCTCGGAGCTGTCCAGCTCGGCCTGCGAGGCCGGGTCCAGGACCAGGTCCTCGGGATCGACGATGATGTCGACGCCCTTCAGGTGCGCCAGCGCCAGGAACTCCGGCGAGGTGTAGGCGGCCTGCAGCGGGCCACGCCGGCCCAGCACCACGACCTCCTTGATGTTGCTGCGGCGCAGCGCATCCACGGCGTGGTCGGCGATATCGGTCTTGGCCAGCTCGTCCGGGTGCACGGTCAGCACGCGGGCCACGTCGAGCGCCACATTGCCGTTGCCGACGATGACGGCGCGCTCGCCCGAGAGGTCGAACTCGCGGTCGGCGAAGTCCGGGTGGCCGTTGTACCAGGCCACGAACTCGGTGGCGGAGTGACTGCCGGGCAGGTCCTCACCGGGAATGCCGAGGTGGCGGTCGGTGGCCGCGCCGACGGCGTAGATCACGGCGTGGTGGTGGCGAAGCAGTTCCTCGTGCGAGATGTGCTTGCCGACTTCCACGTTCAGCCGGTACTGCAGGTTCTCGCGCCGGAAGGCCGACTCGAACAGGTTGGCCACCGACTTGGTGCCCGGGTGGTCGGGCGCGACACCGGCGCGCACCAGGCCGTACGGGGTGGGCAGCCGGTCGAACAGCTCCACCTCGACGTCGGCGCGGCGCAGGAGCTCCTCGGCGGCATAGCAGGCCGCGGGGCCGGCGCCCACGATGGCGACGCGCAGCGTGCCCAGCTCCTTGGGCGCGCGGGTCGGGGCGACCAGCGGCTCGAAGTTGGACTCCAGCGGGTGGCGCTGGAAGTAGGCGGCGTTGATATCGCGGAACCGCGCCAGCGACGACAGCAGGTCGTCCTCGGAGAAGATCGCGTCGACCGGGCAGGCGTCGACACAGGCGCCGCAGTCGATGCAGGTGTCCGGGTCGATGTAGAGCTGCTCCGTCGTCGCGAACTCGCGTTGCTCAGGCGTGGGACGAATGCAATCGACCGGACATTCGGGTACGCAGCTGGCGTCGTTGCAACAACGCTGCGTGATCACATAGGCCATATCTCGCAGATCCTCGAAACTGTCGCGTGGTGCTACTCCGCTCGGGGTTCGAGCAGGGTCGGTAGAACACGTTCTAATATAGGCGGCATTCCAACGGGTGTCGGCACAGCTGTGTGCCGCCAACCACCAGTGTGCCTCGAGTGTGAGCAGTGTCTCGCGGCGGTACCGGCACGCACCGCTGTGAGTCCGGTCTCCGGGCTCCGCTCGAGGACACCTACCGTAGTGCGTATGGTGCGGACTCTCATCCTGATGCGGCACGGCAAGTCCGGATACCCCGAGGGCGTGGCCGACCACGACCGGCCCCTGGCCCCGCGCGGGCGGCGCGAGGCGGCGCTGGCGGGCGAGTGGCTGCGCGCCACCCAGCCGGAGATCGACGCCGTGCTGTGCTCCACCGCGACCCGGACCCGGGAGACGCTGGCGGCCACCGAGGTCACCGCGCCGGTGTCCTACGAGAAGTCGATCTACGAGGCCTCCCCGCACACCCTGATCGAACTGGTGCAGCTCACCGATCCGGCCGTGGAGACCCTGCTGCTGGTCGGCCACTCCCCCGGAATGCCCTGGACCGCATGGGAATTGGCGGCCAACCGGAACTCCGGCCCGGCCGGGGAGATGAGCGAGAAGTTCCCCACCTCGGCGCTGGCCGTGCTCGAATTCGACCGGCCGTGGGCAGACGCCGACCCGGGCACGGGTGAACTGGTGCGCTTCCACGTGCCGCGCTAGCCGCCCGGGCGGGGCAGGCTCGAACTCGGCCGAACAGCCGGACTCAGCCGAAGAGCTTGCCCTTCCACACCACGACTCCCGTGACGATCAGCAGGAGTAGCAGCGCCCAGCCGAAACCGGCCAAGGCCCACACCACCCCGAGCACCGCCACCACCGGCAGTACGGCGATGGCCGTGATCACCGGCTGCTCCTTGGCCGTCTCCAGAGCCGATCGCGCTCTGATCCGATCCATGTCTTTTCCAGGCATGACCCCAGGGTAGGCCCGGAATCGGCCCGTTCGCCCGACCAATCGCAACTTCGCGCGCGCCCGGCTCTTGCTTGGAGTGCACTCCAACCCAGTAGCGTCGATATCGGGTTCGGCACGAGGAGGGCGAGACCGATGAACACAGCACCGGCACCGAGCGACACCGTGGACTTCGAACGGCCGCGGTATTCGATCGGCGAAGCCTCCGAGCACAGTGGGCTCACCCGCGACACGCTGCGCTGGTACGAGCGCATCGGGCTGATGGACTACGTGGATCGCGACCACTCCGGTCAGCGCCGCTTCAGCGACCGCGACCTGCAGTGGCTCGCGTTCATCGGCAAGCTGCGCAGCACCGGCATGTCGGTGGCCGACATGGTGCGCTACGCCGAGCTGGTGCGCGACGGGGAGCACACCTTCCCCGAACGCCTCGCCATGTTCCGCCGGACCCGCGAGGAGGTGCTGGCGCAGATCGAGGAACTTCGATCGACGCTGGTGGTCCTCGACCGCAAGATCGCGCTCTATCAGGGCGGCCCGGTCTGCGCACCACCGCAGGTCCGGGCGAAGAGCAGTGCTACCCAAGGGGATTGACAGATGACCAGCACAACGGCGCTGCCCACCACCGCGCTCGGGACCACCCGGGTCGGCGCGCAGGGCTACGGGGCAATGGGGATCAGCGAGTTCTACGGCCCGACCGACGCCGCCGAGGCCCGGGCCACGCTGGAGCGGGCCCTCGAACTGGGCGTGACGCTGTTCGACACCGCCGACATGTACGGCAGCGGCCACAATGAGGAGTTCGTCGGCGAATTCGTGCGCGCGCACCGCGAGAACGTGGTGCTGGCAACGAAATTCGGCCTGGAGCGCCGCGCGGACGACCCCGCCTTCCGGGGCATCAACAACTCGCCGGAGTACATCCGCGCGGCCGTGGACGCCAGCCTGCGGCGGCTCGGCATCGACGTGATCGACCTGTACTACATGCACCGCAAACAGGACGGCGTCCCGATCGAGGAGACCGTCGGCGTGATGGCGGAACTCGTGGCGGCGGGCAAGGTCCGGCAGCTGGGGCTGTCCGAGGTGACCGGCCCGGAGCTGCGCGCCGCGCACGGCGTGCACCCGATCGCGGCGGTGCAGTCGGAATGGTCGCTGTTCTCGCGGGACGTGGAGCGCGCCGTGGTGCCCGCCGCCGCCGAACTCGGGATCACGTTCGTGCCGTATTCGCCGCTGGGACGCGGTTTCCTGTCGGGCGCCCTGCCCGCCACCGGTGAGCTGGCGGAAGGTGATTTCCGGCGGCGGCACCCGCGCTTCTCCGGCGAGAACGCGGTGAGCAACGCCGAATTGCTGGCCCCGCTGCGGGCGATCGCCGCGGCCCGCGATCTCACGCCCGCCCAGGTGGCGCTGGCCTGGGTGCACACCCGGGCGCAGGTCCACCAGCTTTCGGTGGTGCCGATTCCGGGCACGCGCAGCCGCGCCCGGGTCGCCGAGAACGTCGCCGCCGCGACGGTGACGCTGACCGCGGCCGAACTCGCGGAGCTCGACGCGATCGCGGACCGGGTGGCCGGAAATCGCTACGCGGACATGAGCTTCTCCTCGGCCGGACGCGAATAGTCCCGCCGCGCAAGCGAACCAGGGCCCCTCGCGGATTCGCGAGGGGCCCTGGTCGTTTCGGCTCAACCGATCCGGTCGTTCCGGATCAACCGGCCCGGTCAGCCCACGAGGCGGATGGTGTGCCCGGTGTGCTCGGCCTTCGCCCGCAGGTAGCGCAGGTTGCCGGGATTGGCGTGGACGCCGGTCGGGACGGTGTCGCGCACGGTCACGCCGAGCGCGGTCAGCTGCCGCACCTTGTCCGGGTTGTTGGTGAGCAGGTCCAGCTCGCCGACACCGAGCGCGGTCAGCATCTGGGCGGCCGCGGTGTAGTCGCGGGCGTCCTCGTCGAAGCCGAGGGCGGTATTGGCCTGGTAGGTGTCGAGGCCGTCGTCCTGCAGGGCGTAGGCGTCGAGCTTGTTGTAGAGGCCGATGTCGCGGCCCTCCTGGCGCAGGTAGAGCAGGACGCCGCCGGTCTCGGCGATGCGTTCCACGGATTCGCGCAGCTGGGGTCCGCAGTCGCAGCGGGCGGAGCCGAAGACGTCGCCGGTGAGACATTCCGAGTGCAGCCGCACCAACGGCGTGGACGCGCCGAGATCCGGATCGCCGAGGACCAGGGCGACGTGCTCGCGGCCGTCCGCCAGGCCGTCGAAGGTGATCGCCTGGGCGGTGGTCGAGTAGCCGTCGGCGAAGGCCAGCGGGATCCGCACCCGGGTACGGATGCCGGCGAGGCTGCTGCTCATTGATTGCTCCAGAGGCCGAGGACCGTGTCGTTCAGTGTTGAACCGAAAACGACCACGGGTTATTTCAGACCAGAAGGCACGGTTCACCTTCTCGGCTTACGATGCAGCCACTATGCAATCGCCTGTTACTCACGACCGGTTGTGGATCGACAAGCAGTCGCCCGAGATCTTCCACGCGCTCAACGGCGTCGCGCTCGCGGTGCGGAACGCCGCCGCGGCGGCCGATCTGGACCGGGCCGTCATGGAATTGGTGAACGTGCGGGTGTCCCAGCTCACCGGCTGCCCGTTCTGCCTCGACCTGCACACCCGCGCGGCCCGCGAGGCCGGCGTCACGCAACAGCAATTGGATGTGCTCCCCGGCTGGCAGCGCAGTCCGTATCTGTTCACCGAACTGCAGCGCGCGGCGCTCTCGGTGGCCGAGACCGTCACTTCATTGCCGGATGAGGAAAGCATGCAGCGTGAGTATGCTGCTGCGCGGCAACATTTGTCGGATGACCAGATGTCGATTCTCATCTGGGCTGCCACCACAATCGGGGCGTTCAATCGCGCGTCGATTCTGAGCAAACATCCGGTGCGGGTGCGGAAGGAGAACTGAACAATGAGCGAACAGGCCGTGGCGGCTACAGTCGTTCGTAACGACGCGCAACACCGGTACGAGGTGTGGTACGGGAATTCGCTCGCCGGATTCAGCGAGTACCGCGAGCGCGACGACAACGACACCACCTTCATTCACACCGAGGTGGATCAGGAATTCAGCGGCAAGGGCCTGGCGAATCTGCTCGCACAGGAGGCGATCAAGGATGTGATCGCCCGCGGCCGCACCATTGTGCCGCGCTGCCCGTTCATCAAGGGCTGGCTGGACAAGCACCCGGAGTTCGACGAATACGTGGTCGGCAAGGGCATCAAACGAGATCGCTGAGCTGTGTCAAACGGATCGCTGAGCTAGGGAGGTGCGGGTAGATGAGTGACCTGGAGCCGCGGCCGGAGGAGTCGCTGTGCGAGTCCTCGGGTCGTCCGGGGCCGCGGGCCGAGTTCTTTCCGGCGCGGGAGGTGCCGCTCGGCGGCGTGCGCGGGGTGACCGTGTTCCGGTCGCTGCCGCAGCGGGATCTGCCGACGGTCGGCGCGTGGTGCTTCCTGGACCACTTCGGTTCCGGCTCGGCGGCGAACCCCGAAGGCCACGACATCGACCCGCATCCGCACATCGGATTGCAGACGGTCACTTGGCCTTTGGACGGACGCATCCGGCATCGCGACAGTGTGGGCTCGGATGTGGAGATCGCGCCCGGCCAGCTCAACATCATGACCTCGGGGCACGGCATCGCGCACTCGGAATACCGGGTGCCGGGCCATGTCTCGGGGCACGGGCTGCAGTTGTGGGTGGCGCTGCCGGGCCGATCCCGGGATATCGCACCGCATTTCGAGCAGCACGTGGACCTGCCGGTGTTCCGGATCCCGTCCGTCGAGGGCACCGTGCTGATCGGCTCGCTGGGCGGGGCCACCTCACCGGCCATCGCCTACACCCCGATCGTCGGCGCGGACCTGCGCGTCGCGGCCGGGGCGGACACCGAACTGCCGCTGAACCCGGCGTTCGAGCACGCGGTCCTGGTGATCGAGGGCGCGCTGACCATCGACGGCACGCTCGTCGAGCCGGGCAACCTGTTCTACCTGGGCAGTGATCGGGAGGCGATCCGCGTGCACGACACCGCGGGCGCGCACCTGCTGCTGCTCGGCGGTGAGCCGTTCGGCGAGGACCTGGTCATGTGGTGGAACTTCGTGGCGCGCAGCCACGAGGAGATCGAGCAGGCCCGCAACGATTGGGAGAAGCACGATGTCGGCCGCTTCGCCGATATCGCCGGGCACAGCCCGGAACAGCGGATCCCCGCTCCCCCGCTGCCGGGGTTGCATCTGAAGCCCCGCAAGCGGCGCTGCGGCGTACCCCACGAGTGACACCGTGGGCGTGCCGCACGAGTGAGGTCAGCTGCCGGTCATCGATTGCGTTCCGATGACCCGCAGCAGATCCAGCTTCTCCTGCGTGTCGGTGCCCGGCGCGGGGTAGTAGATCAGCACGTGCCGGGTGGCGCTGGGTGTGAGCAGCGGTTCGCAGATCAGGTCCAGCACACCGACTTCCGGGTGGATCATGCGTTTGACGCGCCCGTGGCCGGTGCCCACCTCGTGCTCGTTCCAGAGCCGCTCGAACTCCGGGCTGGCGGCGCGCAGCCGGGCCACCAGCTCGGTCACGTCCGCGTCACCGGCGCGCCGGGCGGAGACGGCTCGCAGATCGGCGACGTGCTTGTGGCTCAACGCTTCCCAGTCCTCCGGCGGGAAGATGGCGCGTGAGTCCGGCTCGGTGAACCAGAGCCACGGTATGCAGCGGCGCGGTCCGCGCCGCTGCGAGTAGTCCCCGGACAGCAGCGTGTGCATGCGGTTCTGCACCAGCACCTCACCGAGGTCGGAGATGACCACGGCCGGGGTGTCGTCGAGTTTGGACAGCACGTGCAGGATGCCCGGACCCACGTGGCTGTCACCGCCGCGGGCGGGCGCCTGATGCCCGGACAGGTGGAAGAGGTGGTCGCGTTCGCTGTCGGTGAGCCGCAGCGCCCGCGCCATCGACGCCAGCACCTGCACCGACGGGCGCGGCCCGCGCGCCTGCTCCAGGCGGGTGTAGTAGTCGGTCGACATGCCCGCGAGCAGCGCGACCTCGTCGCGGCGCAGGCCCGGGGTGCGCCGCCGCGCTCCGGCCGGCAAGCCGACGGTGCCGGGTTGCAGCTGTTCACGGCGGCGGCGCAGGAAGTCCGCGAGCTCGGTTCGATCCACCTCACCACTGTCCCCCGTCCCCGGTCCGGTAGCCAGGTATCGGCGGTCCCAGCCTGGGCGCGGATCCATCCACGGCGATCCACAACCAGGGATCGGCGATCCCTGGATGAACGGTCCTCTCCCGTACCCCGGCGCGGCGGCGCAGTGTTGTTCCCATGACCACGAACCTCAGCACCGTCCAGCTCGGCAAGACCGGGCCCGCCGTCTCCCGTATCGCCCTGGGCGCCATGGGGATGTCGGGCATGTACGGCGCGGCCGACGACGCCGTCTCCATCGCCACCGTGCACGCCGCCCTCGACTCCGGCGCGAACCTCGTCGACACCGGCGACTTCTACGGCATGGGCCACAACGAACTGCTGCTCCGGCAGGCCCTGGCCGACCGCGAACGGGAAGACTTCCTGCTCAGCGTGAAGTACGGCGCGCTGCGCGGTCCCGACAACAGCTTCGGCGGCGTCGACACCCGGCCGGCGGCCACCAAGAACTTCCTCGCCTACTCGCTGCAGCGGCTGGGCACCGACTATATCGATATCTATCGCCCGGCGCGGCTGGACCCGAACGTCCCGATCGAAGAGACGATCGGCGGATTGGCCGAACTGGTCCAGGCCGGATACATCCGCCACATCGGCCTGTCCGAGGTGGGCGCGGACACCCTGCGCCGGGCCGCGGCCGTGCATCCGATCGCGGATCTGCAGATCGAGTACTCGCTGATCTCGCGCGGCATCGAGGCCGAGATCCTGCCCGTCGCACGGGAACTCGGGATCGGCATCACCGCGTACGGGGTGCTCTCGCGCGGCCTGCTCAGCGATTCGCTGCGGCCGGGGCAGCAGTTCGCGCCCAGCGACTTCCGGGCCCACAGCCCGCGCTTCCAGGGTGAGAACCTGGATGCCAACCTGCTGTTGGTGCAGGCGCTGGGCAAGATCGCGGCCGCGCGCGAGGTGACGGTGGCCCAGCTGGCCATCGCGTGGGCGCTCTCGCGCGGCACCGACATCGTGCCGCTGATCGGCGCGCGGAGGCCGGAGCGCTGGGCCGAAGCCGTTGCGGCGGTGGACATCCGGCTGTCCGAGGACGAACTGGCCACCATCGAGGCCGCGGTGCCCGCCGACCGGGTGGCGGGCGGACGCTACGCTCCGGCGCAGATGGCCATGCTCGACAGCGAACGCTGAAACCGCTCGACAGCGAACGCTGAGACTATTTGCGGCGCGGCCGGATGACGGCGGTGAACGCGGCGCGGGCCACGGGCTTGCCGGTGACATCGGCGATGATCACCGGCACCTCCAGCTCGATCTCGGTGCGGGACTCGATGTTCGCGCGGGTCGCGGCGATGGTCTCGGCCGTCAGTTCGGCGGTGCCGGTGAACGGCCCCTCCTGCCCCTTGGCCCGGGCCAGGTATTCGATGCGGCCGTCGCGGGCGACGATGAAGGTGTCGCCGAGCAGGTCCACGATGCCGGAGATGGACGCGCCCATGGCGGCGGTCTCGGCCAGGCCGAACAGCAGGGCGGCATGGATGTCGCCATTGTGGTTGAAGTGCTCGGGGCGCGCGGCCATGGCGACCACGCTGCGGCCCGGGCCGTACTCGACGCTCTCGATACCCGTGAACTGGATGAAGCCGAGCTTCTTGAAGCCCGCCATCACCATGTCGCCCATGGTCGCACTCGCGCTGTCCATCGCGTCTCCCACCGATCAAAAATTGAAACCTGTTCCAATTTCATACCGGCCCGGACGCGACTTTGTCCACGGCGGTCCGCGACCGAACCCTGGCAGTTTCCTGCCGGATCAGCCCACGACTCGCGACCGGATCAGCCCACCACCCGGCCCGCCAGACCCAGCGCCTCCGCGGTCCGCGCCATGGTCTGCCGGGCCAGCCGCGCATCGTCGGCCAGACTGTGCCCCAGCGTCGGCATCAACTCCCGCAGCCGCGGCTCCCAGATCCGGGCGTAGCGCGGGAAACAGCGCTGGAGCACCTCGAGCAGCACCACGGGCGCCGTGGACGCGCCCGGGCTGGCCCCCAGCACCGCGGCGATCGACCCGTCCTGGGCGGCCACCACCTCGGTGCCGAACTCGAGCACCCCGCCGCGTTCGGCGTCCGGCTTCACCAGCTGGGCGCGCTGCCCCGCGGTGATCAGCGACCAGTCCTCGGCGCGCGCCTCGGGCACGAACTCCCGCAGCGCCGCCAGCTTCTTCTTCCGGGTCGAGGCCAGCTGCCCGGCCAGCAACCGCAGCAGCTCGGTATTGGCCTTCAGCATGGCCGCGATCGACCCGGCATTGCCCGCCCGCAGCGAGGCCGGGGCATCGAACAGCGAACCCTGCTTCAGGAAGCGCGGATTCGCGCCCGCGTAGGGACCGAACAGCAACGCGCGCTCCCCGTTGACGACACGAGTGTCCAAGTGCGGCATGGCGATCGAGGGCGCGCCGGGCAGGGCCTTGCCGTAGACCTTGGCGTCGTGCCCGGCCGCCACCTCGGGATTGTCGCAGCGCAGGAACCGGCCGCTGACCGGCAGTAGCCCGTAGCCGTCCGCCTCGGGAATCCCCGCCTTCTGCAGGATCTTCAGGGCCCAGCCGCCCGCGCCCGCGAAGACGAAGCGGGCGTCGGCCTTCCGGGTCAGCCGATCGTTGTCGGTACGCCAGTCCACCCGCAGCTGCCAGGTGCCGTCATTGTTGCGGCGTAGTCCACGCACCTCGCAATTGCGGTGGATCTCCACGTCCTGCCAGCGCAGCCAATGGAACAGCTGCCGGGTCAGCTCCCCGAAATCGACATCGCTGCCGGTGATATCGCGGGTGGCGGCGATCGGTTCGGCGTCGTCGCGGCCCGCGGTGAGCAGCGGCGCCCATTCGCCGATCACCGCCGGATCGTCGCTGAACTTCATATTCGCGAAAAGGTGATGCGCGGACAGGGTCTCGTGGCGGCGGCGCAGGAAATCCACCTCGGTCTTGCCGCGCGCCAGCGTCATATGCGGGACCGGATTGATGAAGGTCTCCGGATTGCGCAGAATCCCCGAGCCCACCAGCGACGCCCACAATTGCCGGGTGAGCTGGAACTGTTCATTCAGCGCTAGCGCCGGCTCGATATCGATGGAGCCGTCCGGATTCTCACCGGTGTAATCGAGTTCGCACAGGCCCGCGTGCCCGGTGCCCGAATTGTTCCAGGCCGCGGACGCTTCGGTCCCGACCTCCGGCAATCTTTCGTAGACCGCGATGGTCCAGCTGGGTTCCAGATGTTTGATCAGCACCGCGAGCGTCGCGCTCATGATGCCGCCGCCGATCAGCACGACGTCGTAGGGACGCAGCGGCAGTTGTGTTCTCATGGTCATTACCTGGAAACCCCGATTGAACTCGTACAGCGTATCGGCACGCTAGCACCATCGACCGGCCCGCCAGGGCGGCCTGGAGAACACTAATGCCGAACCCCTCTCAGCGCATGCCGAACCCCCCGCAACAGACCCGCGGGGGCGGAGCCGCTCAGTTCGCCGACTTGCGGGCCCGGTAGGCCGCGACCGCGTTGCGATTGGTGCAGGCCGTCGAGCAGTAGCGGCGAGAACGATTCCGGGACAGGTCCAGCACGATGCCCGCGCAGGTCTCGTCGGCGCAGATCGACAGGCGGGAGAGCTCGTCGGCGCGAATCAGGTCGATCATGGCCATCGCGGTCTCCACGGCCATCCGCACCGGCAGCGGAGCCTGCGGCGGGACCGCGTGGATGTGGTAGTCGAGGCCGTCGTGACGGACCAGTTCGGGGACCGCCCGGTGCTCGGCGAGGATGGCGTTCACCACATCGACGGCGGTGTCGCGGTCGGCGGTGAGCAGGCGGCGCAGCGGCGCGCGCTGGGCGCGGACGGCCGCGAGTTCGGCGGCGGTCCCGGCATGCGCCCCGGTGTAGCGATGCTTCTCGAAGAAGGCGTCCAGCTGCGCGATCTCGGTCAGGGTGTCCGACTCCTGGGCCGAGTTCACCAGCTCGACCGCCGCGGCCAGGGCGGCCACCGTGTCATCAGCGAAAAGCACGTTGACATATTACACACGCGGCCCTTAGCGTCATTTGTCATGGCGACTTTGACTCATGACAGGACGGTGGTGTCACACCGGATCCGCTCCGGGCTGATCTGCGCCGCCCTGTCGGCCGCCGCGTTCGGGCTCTCCGGGCCGCTGGCCCGCGGACTCATCGACGCCGGCTGGAGTCCCGCGGCCGTCGTCATCGTCCGCGTCCTCCTCGGCGCGGCCGTGCTGCTGCCCGCGGCCCTCCTGCGACTGCGCGGAAACTGGGACCTGCTGCGGCGCAATGCCTCCCTGCTCGCGGGATACGGGCTCCTGGCCGTCGCCACCGCGCAGCTGTCGTATTTCAATGCCGTCGCCCACATGGATGTCGGCGTCGCACTGCTCATCGAATACACCGCGCCGATCGCGGTGGTGGTGTGGCTGTGGCTGCGGCACAGTCAGAAGCCCGGCCGCGCAACCGTTCTCGGCGCGATCATCGGGGTGAGCGGACTGGTCATGGTGCTCGATCTACGCTCGGGCACCAGCACCAGCTGGGTCGGCATCGCGTGGGCGCTGGGCGCGATGGTCGGCGCCGCCGCCTATTTCATCCTGAGCGCGCACGCCGGGGACGCGGTGCCCGGCACCGTGCTGGCCACCAGCGGACTGCTGGTCGGCGGGCTCGGCATCCTGGCCGCGGGCCTGCTCGGCATCGTCCCGCTGCATGCCACCACCACACCCGTTGCCTTCCAGGGGTTCACGGTGGCCTGGTGGGTGCCGCTGCTCGCGCTCGGCGCGATCACGGCCGCCGTCTCCTATGTCACCGGGATCGCGGCCACCCGGCTGCTCGGGTCACGCCTGGCGTCCTTCGCGGCGCTCGCGGAGGTCCTGGCCGCCATCCTGTTCTCCTGGGCACTGCTGGGCCAGACGCCGGCGCCGATCCAATTACTCGGCGGCGCTTTGATTCTCATCGGTGTCGTCGTCGTGCGACTCGGGGAACCCGCCGACGACACGAATGCGCCATAGTGCTTCACATCTCGAGTTGATAACGGTAGTTTGTCGCAAAGGTCGGGAAAATCTATCGCAAACTCGAGGAACAGCCACCATGGGTATCACCAAATACGTTGCGCCCGCCTTGCTTTGCTTGACCGCGACCACCGTCGCCGGCACGGCCACCGCCGCGCCCGAGCAGGCCCCCGCGCAGCCCGCCCTGCAGATCAAGGGCACCGATCACAGCATCGGCTACGGCGTGGCGCTCTCCTCGGACCACCGTTCCGCGGTCAGCACCCTGCAATCCGGGCAGTTCCTCGCGACCTGGGACGGCGAGGCCGTCATCGTCACCGACGACAAGGGCACCCTGATCTCCACCGTGCCGCTGAAGTACGACATCGACGGCAAGACAGCGGAATTCACCCCCACGATCGACGAGAGCAATCGCCGTCTGACCCTCACCCCGGTCGCCGCGTCCGACACCCAGCTCCGCGACGTCGACGCCCAGCAGCACTTCTTCGACGTGGTCCAGGCCAATATGCCCGCCGTCGCCACCGGCGCGGCCATCGGCGCCACCATCGGCTTCATCGCGGGCTTCCCGCTCGGCCTGTTCGTCCTGGACTTCATCACCGCCCCGCTGCTCGCGGTGGTCGGCGGTGTGGTCGGCGGGGCCATCGGCCTGCAGATGTCCGGCGGCCACGAGGCCTCGGAGGCCGCCCTCGCCTACGTCGACACCCTGGCCCCCGGCGCGTCGAACATCTTCCGCCCCGCCTTCGCCGCCATCCCGACGCCGCCGCCCGCCAACTGACCACTCCCCCACCGGGATTCACGCCAGGAAGCTGACCGACTCCACCGGCATGCTGTTGTTCCAGTGGTACCACCACACGTTCATCTCCTGCGCGAGATCGAAACGGAAGGTGTGGCCGTCGCCGGGGCCGTCCACGATCGTCCACAGGCCGTTGGGCTGGCCGATCACCTGACTGACCCTGCCGTCGGCCCAGTCGAATCGGCCCAGCGACGGCGAATCCAGGGCGTTGAACGGCAATTCGGCGGTGAAATGGCCGGAATCGATGCCGGGCAGCAGCGGGCTCGAGCAGGCCCAGACGTCCGTCTCGCGATGGACGCTGCGGCCCGCACTACCGGTCCCCGGAATCAGGGCGCCGGTCAGGACACCGCCGTGACGGCAGCCGCCCAGTGCGCCACCGGGATCGGCGGTCGCGAGCGGCGGAGACAGCGACAGCGACAGGGCCGCTCCACAGAAGACGGCCGAAACGAGAGCACTACGAGCGGACACGTCAGCTCCTCCCCTGAAACGGGGGCCGGTTACTTCGTCGCAAACAGCTTCGTCGCACACAGCATAGACCCGCGCACCGCGCTCGAGCGGGAAAAGAGTTCGGCCCCCGCTCCGGAAAGGAGCGGGGGCCGAATTCTCTTGCCTGGCTGCGGCCTTAGCGGTAGTCGCTGAAGCCGTAGTCGTCCAGCGGAACCGCGGCACCGGTGGAGGTGCCGAAGCCGTCCGGGCTGTAGTAGCTGTCGTCGTAGGACGGGACAGCGTACGCCGCCTGGCGGGCCTCTTCGGTCGGCTGCACCTGGATGTTGCGGTAGCGGTTGATACCGGTACCGGCCGGGATCAGCTTACCGATGATCACGTTCTCCTTCAGGCCGATCAGCTTGTCGGAGCGGCAGTTGATCGCGGCGTCCGTGAGCACGCGGGTGGTCTCCTGGAAGGAGGCCGCCGACAGCCACGAATCGGTCGCGAGCGACGCCTTGGTGATACCCATGAGCACCGGACGACCCGAGGCGGGCTCGCCACCCTCCGCGACCACGCGGCGGTTGGCGGACTCGAACTCGGCGCGCTCCACCAGCGAACCCGGGAGGAACTCGGTCGCACCCGAATCGATGATGGTGACGCGGCGCAGCATCTGGCGGACGATCACCTCGATGTGCTTGTCGTGGATGGACACACCCTGCGAGCGGTACACCTCCTGGACCTCGTGGACCAGGTGGACCTGCACCTGACGCGGACCCATCACGCGCAGCACCTCGTGCGGATCGGCCGAGCCCTCGAGCAGCTGCTGACCGACCTCGACGTGGTCACCGTCGGCCAGGAGACGCTCGGAGCCGTCCTCGTGCTTGAACACCCGCAGTCGCTGACGCTTCGACAGCTTGTCGTACAGGACCTCGTCCGACCCGTCGTCCGGGATGATCGTGATCTTGTAGAAGCGGTCGTCGTCCTCGAGCCGCACGCGACCCGACACCTCGGCGATGGGCGCCTTGCCCTTGGGCACACGAGCCTCGAAGAGCTCCTGCACACGGGGCAGACCACCCGTGATGTCGTCACCCGCGACACCACCCTGGTGGAAGGTACGCATGGTCAGCTGGGTACCGGGCTCACCGATGGACTGGGCGGCGACGATACCGACGGCCTCACCGATGTCCACCAGCTTGCCGGTCGCCATCGAGCGGCCGTAGCAGGTGGCACACACGCCGGTGCCGGTGGTGCAGGTCAGCACGGAGCGGACCTTCACCTCGGTGATACCGGCCTCGAGCAGCGCCTCCAGGGCGGGGTCGCCCAGGTCGTGGCCCTTCTCGACGATGACATTGCCGTTGGCGTCGACCGCGTCGGTCGCCAGGGTGCGAGCGTAGGTGCTGGTCTCGACGTGCGCGTCACGGATGACGGAGCCGTCGGCCTGCTTCTCCGCGATCGGCACCACGATGCCGCGCTCGGTGCCACAGTCGGTCTCGCGCACGATGACGTCCTGCGACACGTCCACCAGACGACGGGTCAGGTAACCCGAGTCGGCGGTACGAAGCGCGGTGTCGGCCAGACCCTTACGCGCACCGTGGGTGTTGATGAAGTACTCCAGAACCGTCAGGCCCTCACGGAAGGAGGACTTGATCGGCTGCGGGATGAACTCACCCTTCGGGTTGGTCACCAGACCCTTCATGCCCGCGAGGGTACGAGTCTGGGTGAAGTTACCCGTGGCGCCCGAGTCGACGATCGTGATGATCGGGTTGTCGGCCGGGTAGTGCGCGCGCAGCGCCTTACCGACCTCTTCGGTCGCTTCCTGCCAGATCTTGACCAGGGCGTTGTTGCGCTCCTGGTGATCGAGAGCACCACGCTGGTACTTCTTCTCGATCTGGTCGGCCTGCGCGTCGTAGCGCGCCATGATCTCCGCCTTCTCCGGCGGAACGAGCACGTCCGACATGGAGACGGTGACACCCGAACGCGTGGCCCAGTAGAAGCCGGCGTCCTTGAGCTTGTCGACGGTCTGCGCGACCACGATCATCGGGTAGCGCTCGGCGAGATCGTTGATGATCGCCGCCTGACGCTTCTTCGGCATCGGCTCGTCGATGAACGCGTAGTCCGCCGGGAGCAGATCGTTGAAGAGCACCCGGCCCAGGGTGGTCTTGCAGGTCCAGGCGTCGCCACGCTGCCAGCCGTCCGGGAACAGCTCGGCCTCGACGTCCTTCGGCGGACGCTGATCGGTCAGGCGGACCTTGATCAGCGAACGCACGGTCAGATCGCCGCGGTCCACGGCCATCTGCGCCTCGGCGGGCGAGGAGTAGACGCCGAACTCGGCCTCGTCCTTGGTGGCCGCGCGGTATTCACCGATCGCGCCCTCTTCCAGACGGGTCAGGTAGAACAGGCCGGTCACCATGTCCAGACGCGGCATGGCGAGCGGACGACCCGAGGCGGGCGACAGGATGTTGTTCGAGGACAGCATCAGGATGCGGGCCTCGGCCTGCGCCTCCGCCGACAGCGGCAGGTGCACGGCCATCTGGTCACCGTCGAAGTCGGCGTTGAACGCCTCACACACCAGCGGGTGCAGCTGGATGGCCTTACCTTCGACCAGCAGCGGCTCGAAGGCCTGGATACCCAGGCGGTGCAGGGTGGGCGCACGGTTCAGCAGCACCGGGTGCTCGGCGATGACCTCTTCGAGGACATCCCACACCTGGGGACGCTGACGCTCGACCATCCGCTTGGCGGACTTGATGTTCTGCGCGTGGTTCAGGTCGACCAGACGCTTCATGACGAACGGCTTGAACAGCTCGAGCGCCATCAGCTTCGGCAGACCGCACTGGTGCAGCTTCAGCTGCGGACCGACCACGATGACCGAACGGCCGGAGTAATCGACACGCTTACCGAGCAGGTTCTGACGGAAACGACCCTGCTTGCCCTTGAGCAGATCGCTCAGCGACTTCAGCGGGCGGTTACCCGGACCGGTCACCGGACGGCCGCGACGGCCGTTGTCGAACAGCGCGTCCACCGACTCCTGAAGCATGCGCTTCTCGTTGTTCACGATGATCTCGGGCGCGCCCAGATCGATCAGTCGCTTCAAACGGTTGTTGCGGTTGATGACGCGGCGGTACAGGTCGTTCAGGTCGGAGGTCGCGAAGCGGCCACCGTCCAGCTGCACCATCGGGCGCAGCTCCGGCGGGATCACCGGCACGGCGTCGAGGACCATGCCCATCGGCGAGTTGCCGTTGGTCTGGAACGCGGCGACGACCTTCAGACGCTTCAGGGCGCGAAGCTTCTTCTGGCCCTTGCCCGTCCGGATGGTCTCGCGCAGGTTCTCGGCCTCCGCGGCGATGTCGAAGGTCTCCATGAGCTTCTGGATCGCCTCGGCGCCCATGGCGCCGGTGAAGTACTCGCCGTAGCGATCCTGCAGCTCGCGGTAGATCACCTCGTCGATGATCAGCTGCTTCTTGGCCAGCTTGGTGAAGGTGGTCCAGATCTCGTCGAGCCGGTCCAGCTCACGCTGGGCGCGGTCGCGCAGCTGACGCATCTCGCGCTCGCCGCCGTCCTTGACCTTGCGGCGGACGTCGGACTTGGCGCCCTCGGCCTCCAGCTCGGCCAGGTCGGCTTCCAGCTTCTGGGCGCGGGCCTCGAGGTCGGCGTCCCGCTGGTCGGCGACGGTCTTCTTCTCGACCTCCATCTCCGCCTCGAGCGTGGACAGCTCGTTGTGGCGCAGCTCGTCGTCCACCGAGGTGATGACGTACGCGGCGAAGTAGATGATCTTTTCCAGATCCTTCGGCGCGAGGTCGAGCAGGTAGCCCAGACGCGACGGGACACCCTTGAAGTACCAGATGTGGGTGACCGGAGCGGCCAGCTCGATGTGGCCCATGCGCTCACGACGCACCTTGGCGCGAGTCACCTCGACACCACAGCGCTCGCAGATGATGCCCTTGAAGCGGACGCGCTTGTACTTACCGCAGTAGCACTCCCAGTCCCGGGTGGGACCGAAGATCTTCTCGCAGAAGAGGCCGTCCTTCTCCGGCTTCAGCGTGCGGTAGTTGATGGTCTCCGGCTTCTTGACCTCGCCAAACGACCAGTTACGAATGTCTTCGGCGGTCGCCAGGCCGATCCGGAGTTCATCGAAGAAGTTGACGTCTAGCACGTAACTTCCTTTCCCCTGTTCGGGTTGAGTATGAGCAAAAGTTCGCTAAATCCGTTGCCCGGGAAGGCTTCTCGAATCCGATCGGCCTTCCCGGACCGTTCGCTCACTGCGCCAGGTCGTCGACCGTCGCAGCCTCGTTGCGGGACAGGTTGATACCCAGGTTCGCCGCGGCGCGCTCCAGGTCCTCGTCGTCGCCGTCCCGCATCTCGATGGCGGCGCCGTCCGAGGACAGCACCTCCACGTTGAGGCAGAGCGACTGGAGTTCCTTGAGCAGAACCTTGAACGACTCCGGGATACCCGGCTCCGGAATGTTCTCGCCCTTGACGATCGCCTCGTACACCTTCACGCGGCCGACCACGTCGTCCGACTTGATGGTGAGCAGCTCCTGCAGGGTGTAGGCCGCGCCGTACGCCTGCATGGCCCAACATTCCATTTCACCGAAGCGCTGACCACCGAACTGCGCCTTACCACCCAGCGGCTGCTGCGTGATCATCGAGTACGGACCGGTCGAACGCGCGTGGATCTTGTCGTCGACCAGGTGGTGCAGCTTCAGGATGTACATGTAGCCGACGGACACCGGGTACGGGAACGGCTCACCGGAGCGGCCGTCCAGCAGGATCGCCTTGCCGTCGTCGTTGATCATCTTCTCGCCGTCGCGGTTCGGCAGGGTCGAACCGAGCAGGCCGGTCAGCTCCTCCTCGCGCGCACCGTCGAACACCGGGGTGGCGATGTTCGTGTCGGCGGGCTGACCGATCATCTCGGCCGGCAGGTTCTTCGCCCAATCGGGAGAACCCTCGACCTGCCAACCGGTCTTGGCGATGTAACCCAGGTGGGTTTCCAGCACCTGACCGATGTTCATACGACGCGGCACACCGTGGGTGTTCAGGATGATGTCCACCGGGGTGCCGTCGGGCAGGAACGGCATGTCCTCCTGCGGGAGGATCTTGCCGATGACACCCTTGTTGCCGTGGCGACCGGCGAGCTTGTCGCCGTCCTGGATCTTGCGCTTCTGCGCGACGTAGACGCGGACCAGCTCGTTGACGCCCGGGGGCAGATCGTCGTCGTCGTCACGCGAGAACACGCGCACGCCGATGACCTTGCCGGACTCACCGTGGGGCACCTTCAGGGAGGTGTCGCGGACCTCGCGGGCCTTCTCACCGAAGATGGCGCGCAGCAGGCGCTCCTCGGGGGTCAGCTCGGTCTCACCCTTCGGGGTGACCTTGCCGACCAGGATGTCGCCGTCCCGGACCTCGGCGCCGATGCGCACGATGCCGCGCTCGTCCAGGTCCGCCAGGACCTCGTCGGAGACGTTCGGGATGTCCCGGGTGATCTCCTCGGCACCGAGCTTGGTGTCGCGAGCGTCGATCTCGTGCTCCTCGATGTGGATCGAGGTGAGCACGTCGTCCTCCACGAGGCGCTGCGACAGGATGATCGCGTCCTCGTAGTTGTGGCCTTCCCACGGCATGATCGCCACGAGCAGGTTCTTGCCCAGGGCCATCTCACCGTTCTCGGTGCAAGGACCGTCGGCGAGCACGTGCCCGGCCTCCACGCGGGTGCCCTCGTCCACGATCGGACGCTGGTTCGCGCAGGTGCCCTGGTTGGAGCGCTCGAACTTGCGCAGGCGGTACGAACGGCGGGTGCCGTCGTCGTGCATGACGGTGATGAAGTCGGCCGAGACCTCTTCCACCACGCCGGCCTTCTGGTTCACGACCACGTCACCGGCGTCGACGGCGGCACGCAGCTCCATGCCGGTGCCGACCAGCGGCGACTCGGAACGGATCAGCGGCACGGCCTGACGCTGCATGTTCGCGCCCATGAGGGCACGGTTGGCGTCGTCGTGCTCGAGGAACGGGATCATGGCGGTCGCGACCGACACCATCTGGCGCGGCGAGACGTCCATGTAGTCGACCGCGCTGGCGTCGACGTATTCCATCTCCTCGTTGCCGTGGCGGGCGAGGACGCGCTCCTCGAGGAAGCGGCCGTCCGCGTCGACCGGCGAGTTCGCCTGGGCGCGGATGTGGCGGTCCTCCTCGTCGGCGGTGAGGTACTTGACCTCATCGGTGACGCGGCCGTCGACGACCTTGCGGTACGGGGTCTCGATGAAACCGAACGGGTTCACCCGGGCGTAGACCGAGAGCGAACCGATCAGGCCGATGTTCGGGCCTTCCGGGGTCTCGATCGGGCACATGCGGCCGTAGTGCGACGGGTGGACGTCACGGACCTCCAGGCCGGCGCGCTCACGCGACAGACCACCCGGACCCAGCGCCGACAGACGACGCTTGTGGGTCAGACCCGACAGCGGGTTGTTCTGGTCCATGAACTGCGACAGCTGCGAGGTGCCGAAGAACTCCTTGATCGCCGCCACGACGGGACGGATGTTGATCAGGGTCTGCGGCGTGATGGCCTCGACGTCCTGGGTGGTCATGCGCTCACGCACGACGCGCTCCATGCGGGACAGGCCCACGCGGATCTGGTTCTGGATCAGCTCGCCAACCGTCCGCAGACGACGGTTGCCGAAGTGGTCGATGTCGTCGACCTCGACCGGAACCTCGACGCCGCCGGGGACGGTCATCATCTTGTCGCCCTGGTGCAGGCGCACCAGGTACTCGATGGTGGCGACGATGTCTTCCTTGGTCAGCACCGAACCCTGGACGGGCACGCCGGCGTTGACGCCCAGCTTCTTGTTGACCTTGTAGCGGCCGACGCGGGCCAGGTCGTAGCGCTTCTCCTTGAAGAACAGGTTCTCCAGCAGGGTCTGCGCGGACTCCTTGGTCGGCGGCTCGCCCGGACGCAGCTTGCGGTAGATGTCGAGCAGCGCCTCGTCCTGACCCGGGGTGGAGTCCTTCTCGAGGGTGGACATCATGATCTCGGAGAAACCGAAGCGCTCGGTGATCTCCTCGGTGGTCAGACCCAGCGCCTTGAGCAGCACGGTGACCGGCTGACGACGCTTGCGGTCGATGCGGACACCGACGGTGTCGCGCTTGTCGACGTCGAACTCCAGCCACGCGCCGCGCGAGGGGATGACGCGCACGGAGTGCAGCGTCTTCTCGGTCGACTTGTCGATGGAGGAGTCGAAGTACACGCCCGGCGAACGGACGAGCTGCGACACGACGACGCGCTCGGTGCCGTTGATGATGAACGTGCCCTTGTCGGTCATCATCGGGAAGTCACCCATGAAGACCGTCTGAGACTTGATCTCACCGGTGTTGTTGTTGATGAACTCCGCGGTCACGAACAGCGGAGCCGCATAGGTCATGTCCTTGTCCTTGCACTCCTCGATGGAGGCCTTGACCTCTTCGAAGCGCGGATCGGAGAAGGACAGCGACATGGAGCCGGAGAAGTCCTCGATCGGAGACAGCTCCTCGAGCACCTCCTCGAGGCCCCCGGTGGGGTTGGTGACGTCGCCGCGCGCGGTGGCACGCTCACGCCAGTCTGCTGAACCGACCAGCCAGGCGAACGATTCGGTTTGTAGATCGAGAAGACCGGGAACCTCCAGGGGTTCACGAATCTTCGCGAAAGACACCCGCTTCGGGGCTCCGGGGATACCGGCCTTGGTCTGGGTGGAGACTGCCAAGATGCGTCCTTCCAGCACCTAACGCGCGTCGCGTGGTGGTCCGCGACCGTCGCTTGTCTGCTACGAATTCCGCTGGTTACGACCCGAACGAAACCCGAACAGCAGACAGCGGAAGTAACACCGGAAGGCGAAACTTTCGTGATGCGATCGAGGTATGGACAGGAGGCAGCCAGCGCAACGTCCAAAACTACACCCAAACCTACGGGGGTGTCAAAGTACCACCCGTGGCGATCCGCGGGCGTCAACTTCGCCCCGGTGTGTCTGTGTCGATATTCCCGGCGTTCAGATCGCCGATACCGCCACAGCCGAGTGGCGGTCTTCACAAGGTGTCCGGCCGGGCTTCGGAGTCCGCTGGCTGCGTTCACAGTGCCCACGCCGGCGAGTTGTCTCCTGTGACAGCCGCCGCTGTTGTGAATAGCGTGACGGCTCGGACGAAAGTCGTCAAGTGGCGGGCCGAGTTGACAAAACGCGAGATCGCCTGTCGCACTACAAGATCACTGCGCTGACCTGCCCTACGCTTCGCTCCGGGCTGTTCGCGGCCCCTTCAGGCCGCGTTCTTCCCTCCCTCCGCTCCTCCGCTTCGCTCCCCCGCTCCACTCAGTCCAGAACGCGGCGGGGCCGCGAACCACGGGGGTCCACAGCTGTGCAGAGGGGCGAAATTTGGCCTACTTGTCGGTGATCTCCGAGGCCAGCCAGTGGCCGTCGGTCTTCTGCATGCGCAGCACGATCGGGCCCGAGGCGAGGGGTTCGGGCTTGCCGTCCTTGACGGCGGAGATGTTCAGGTTCACCAGCAGTTCGGCGCGGTCACCGGTGAGCAGGGTCACGCCGATCGGGTCGGTCTTGACCGTGGTGTCGGTCTGGGTCTGCTTGATGGTCTCGACCGTGGTGTCGACGAACTTGGCGAAGTCCTTCTGCATCTTCTCGGTGAGGACCGAGTTGACCGAACCCTTCCACTTGTCGATCTCGGCGGCCTTGTAGCCGTAGAGCGTGGTCAGGGCGTGGTCGGCGGCGGCCTTGACCTCGTCGGTGGCCGCGTTGTCGACGTAGGCGAGATTGCCGGAGCCGGAATTGGGCTTGCTCACCCAGTGATTCACCGCGCCCACGACGGCGAAGGCCAGCAGCAGGGCCGACAGCGCCGCGCAGACGGTCGCGATGCCCCAGTTGGGCCAAAACCCGCCCGGTCCGGTCAGCTTGGAATACTGTTGCGAGGCAGGGCCTTTGGCCCGGACCCGATCGCGCGGGGTGGCGCGCGAGGCGGTCTGATCGGAACGCTCGGTGGTGGACCGGGCGCTCAGGTCCGCGGCGGTGGTCCGCGACGCGGTGCCGCGCTGGGCGGCCGGGCGGCGCGGGGTGACGCGATTGACGGGTCGTTTCCGGTTGGCCATGGTCACTCCCTCCTAATTGCCCGGCTTGGGCGCCGTCGTCGGCTGCTGGGCGGGCTGGCCGGTGCCCAGCGGCACCGGTTCGCCCAGGTTCTGCGCCTTCTCGGCCTTCCAGGTGCTGCCCTGCTTGACCAGATCGAGGGTCCACAGCTGGCGGAAGGAGGCGGGCTGGCCGCCGGGCCAGCTGCGGGTGATCTTCAGGACCGCGAAGGCCGAGGCGTGGTCGCGTTCACTGTTGAGCGAGGTGAGCGTGATGCCCTCGACCGCGGACTCGATGCGGGTCTTGGACTCCTGGGCGGTCTGCTTGAGCTGTTCCTGCCCGTCCTCCTGCTGCTTGAGCAGGTCCCCGGTCATCGATGACCGGATGTTCGCCAGCGACCCGTCGATGTCGTCGGGATTGATCGACATGAGGTTGACGGCGGCCTGGCGGGCATCGGTGAGGGCGGCGTCGCGGGCCTGCGCCCGGGACTCGTCCTTGCTGTCACCGATCCACAGGAAACCGATCACACCGGCGGCGACGACCGAGACGGCCAGCAGACCGGCGGCGCCGATCCGGGCCGATCTGCGGGGATCGCGGGGTGCGGTGGTGACGGCGTCGGCCGGGGACGCGTCCGGGGTCGTGTCGGGAACCGGCTCGACCGCCGGCTTCTCGAGGTTCGCCCCCGATTCGCTGTCCTTGTCCTGGCTCACGCCGCCACCATACTTTCCTCTCCTGCCGGTCAGTGCTTGGGCGTGATGCCCATGAGGGTGGACAGCTGGGTGGCCACCGGGTTGAGGTTGAGCTTGTCCGGGTCGTACTTGGGCTTGTCGTCCCACGGCTGGGCGACATTGGGGTCGGCCAGTTCGGCGCGGGCCCCGCCGCGCACGGTGGTCTCACTGCCCTGCGGCACCGCGCAGTGCGCCTCGGTGTTGAGCGGGAAGTCGTCGCGGGTGTCGTCGAAGTTGGGGTTCTGGGCCTTCATCTGGTCCAGAATCCGCTGCGTGCCTTCGTATCCCAGCGTGCAGGCGGGCGGGTTGTTGGTCTCGAGCACCAGGCCGAAGTGGGTGGTGCCGTCACCGGGCGCGGTGGAGGAGCCGCCCAGCGGCAGCAGCGGCAGCATGGCCAGCACCGGGCCGAGGGCGTAGAACTTCGGCGAGATGGCCTGCAGCAGGACCCGCAGGTTGGTGAGGTCCTTGGTGAGGGCCGGGCCGCTCTCCTGCAGCAGGCGGTTGATCGCGGAGCCCGCGTCGGTGCCGGTGCCGATGAGGCGGCGGATGTCCGGGTCATTGGACTTCAGCTGCGCGGTGAGCTTGTCCAGGCCGTCGCTGAACTGCAGGATCGCCGGCGACTGTTCGGCCTGGGTGCCCAGCACGGTGTGGGCGGACCGGATCAGGGCCAGGGTCTGCTTCAGGTTGTCGCCGCTCGCGGTGGCGGTGAACTTGTTGAGCGAGTCGACCAGGATCTTGAGGTCGTCGCCCTTGCCGTCGAAGGCCTTGCCGAGCTCGGTGATGGTGGTGGACAACGCCTTCAGGTCGGTGGTGCCGGCGAAGGTGTCGACGCTGGTGAGCAGGTCCTCCACATGGATGGGCAGCTGCGCGCCGGTGATGACCGAGCCGTCCTTCAGGTACGGTCCGCCGTCGCTGGAGGGCAGCAGGTCCACGAACTGCTCGCCGATGGCGGAGCGGTCGGCGACCACGGCCTTGGCGTTGGCGGGGACCTTGGGCTTGGAGGAGTTCATCTCCAGGGTGATGAGCACGCCGTCGGGGGTGACGTCGAGGTCGCCGACGCGGCCGACCGGGACGCCGCGGTAGGTGACCTCCGCGCCCTTGGACAGGTTGCCGGTCTCGGCGGCCTGCACCTTCACCTTGTACAGCCCGAAGCCGAGCATATTGTCCAGCCGCACGTACTTGGCGCCGACGAACACGACGCCGACCACGGCGATGATCGCGAAGGCGATCAGCTGATTACGCACCAGACGAGTCATCGCGGACCACCCACTCCCAGCTGCTCGAGGATCGATCCGAGCGGATCGGTCGGTCCCGGCTGCCCGGTGGGCCGCGCCACGGTGGGCGGCAGGGGCAGCAGCGAGACGGTCGGCCAGCCGCCGCGCGGCCCGTTGCCGTTGTAGTACGGGTTGGTCGGATCCACGTTGACCTGGCGGCCCGCGGGCGGCAGGTACTGCGGATCCGGCTTGCCCACACCGAGATTCGACAGCAGGCCGCCGATCTGCAGGTCCACCGAGAGCCAGGTGTTGACCTGGCCGCCGAACGCGGACTTGATGGCCTCGTCCGGGAACGGATAGGTGGGGATGAGCGGGAACGCGGTCACCAGGTCACCGGCCGACGCGCCCAGCGCCTGCAGCGTGGGCCGCAGCGAGGACAGGTCGGTGATCAGGTTCTCCTTGGACTTGTCGAGCACGTCGACCCCGGCCTGGCCGACCCGGTCCAGCTGGGTCAGCAGCTGAATCAGTTGCGGCCGTTGCTCATTGAGGATCTTGATGCCGGCGGGCAGCTCGTCGAGGATCTTGCTGATCTGCGTGGTCTGGGTGCTCACCCGGCTGGTCAGCGTGTCCAGGCTGTCCAGCGCGCGGGTGATATTGCCGACCTGGTCGTCGAGGCCCTTGATCAGGGTGTTGGCCTGGTTCAACAGGTCCCGGACCTTGCCCTCGCGGCCGTCCAGGGTCTTGTTGAGCTCCACGATGATCGGCTGCAGCTGCGCCACGCCGCCGCCGTTGAGCAGCAGCGACAGCGCGCCGAGCACCTGCTCCACCTCGGTGGCGGTGCGGGTGTTCTCGACGGGGATGCGGGCCCCGTCCTTCAGGCGCGCGGAGTCGGCGTCCTTGGCGGGCGCGGACAGCTCGATGTACTTCTCGCCCAGCAGGTTGGTCTGCTTGACCTCGGCGCGGGCATTGGCGGGCAGGTCGACGTCATCGTTGACCAGCACCTGCACGCTGGCTTCCCAGGCGTTGTCGGGGGCGATGCGGATCTTGTCGACCCGGCCCACGGCCACGCCGTCCACCTTCACCGTGGACTGCGGGACCAGGTCCAGCACGTCGGCGAAGCGGATGTCGAGGTGCAGCGGATGCTTGCCGATGTTCGGGCCGCCGGGCAGCGGAATGCTGTCCGCGCCACAGCCCGCCGCCACCAGCGTCACCGCGCCGAGCGAGGTGGCGACCAGCGCCGCGCGCCGGATCCGGTTGGCGCTCATCGCTGTCCACCTTCCTGCTGCGACGGCGGCAGCTGGTCGGACGGAGTGCCGGGCACCGAGCCGGGCACCGCGTTGCGCTGTTCGTTCTCGCCGCTGAGGATGCCGAAGGGCAGCACCAGCGAGGGCGTCTTCACGCCCGCGGTGAGCTGGTCGGTGATCAGCTTGCAGTTGTTCAGGATCGGGCCGAGCTGCCGCGAGATGGCCTCGAACTTGGGGTCGCCGGGACGCAGCTTGCCCAGGTCCAGCATCTTGCAGATGACGCCGAACGGGTCCTGCAGGTCGGTGAAGTTGGGGCGCATGTCGAGCGTGCCGGTCTCACCGTTGTGCACGTTGATCAGGTTGCTCAGCGCCGTCGGGATGAGCGGCAGCGCCTTGGCCAGATCGTCGCGCTGATCGGCGAGGGTCTGGGTGAGCTTGGTCAGCGCGTCCGCGTTGGACTGCACCAGGTCCCGGTTGTTGTCGATGAACCGGGCCACGTCGCCGAGCGCGACCGAGAGCAGGCTCAGCGCGTCGCCGAGGGTCTGGCGCTCGTCGGACAGGAACCCGGCCAGCGAGGCCAGCTGGGTGTTGAAGGTCCGCACCTGCGCGTCGTTGTCGGCCAGGGTCTGCACGAAGGTCTGCAGGTTCTTGACCGTGTCGAAGATGTCGGTGCGCGAATCGGAGAGCGCGTGCGCGGCCTTGGAGAGCTGGGTGAAGCTGTTGCCCAGCGCGTCACCGTTGCCGGCCAGGTTCTCGGCGCCGGTGCGGGCCAGCTGGTTCAGCGCGCCGTCCTTGTTGGCGCCGTTGGGGCCGAGCGCCTCGGACAGTTCGGTGATGCTCTTGTAGAGGCGGTCCACCTCGACCGGGGTCGCGGTGCGTTCCTTGGGGATGGTGGCGTTGCGCCCCATCTTGGGTCCGCCCTTGTAGGCGGGCGCGAGCTGGATGTACCGGTCCGACACCACCGAGGGGGTGATCTGGGCGGCCTTGGCGTCGGCGGGGATGTCGTAGCGGCGGTCGACCTTCATGACGACCTCGACCACGTCCCCCTTGGGGGTCACCGAGTCCACATGCCCGACCGGCACACCCAGGACCCGAACGTCGGAGCCCTTGTAGATGCCGATGGACTTGTCGAAATACGCGGTGATCTTGGTGGTTTCGAGCCGGTCGTAGCTCCACCACGCCACCGCCCCGAGCGCGACCGCGAGGGCGGCCACCAGGGCGATGATCTTGCTCTTACGGCTGGTGCCGCTCAGCGCGGTCAGCGGATTCTTCGCCACGGGTTACCCTCCCAACTTTCGGATCGGATCGCGGTTGCCCGGAATGTCGGGCAGGGCGGGCGGAATCAGGTTCGTGATGACCGCGTCGAACCAGCGGCCGGTGCCCAGCACGTTGGAGTAGAGCCCGTAGAAGGGCGCGGCCAGCGTGAGGGTCTTGGACAGATCGGCCTGGTGATCGTTGAGCAGGTCGATCGTCTTGTTGAGGTTGGTCAGCGCCGGGCCGATCTGTTCCTCGTTGTCCTTGACCAGCGCGGTCAGTTCCGCCGCAACGGTTTTCGCGCCGGTGAGCAACTGGTGGATGGCCTGCTGGCGCACGTTCAGTTCCGCGATCAGCTGGCCGCCGTTGGCGAGCAGCCGCTCGAATTCCTGGTTGCGGTCGGCCAGCACCTTGGAGGTGGTCTTGGTGGCGGCGAACAGCTTCTTGAGCTGGTCGTCGCGCTTGGCCAGCGATTCCGAGAGCCGGGCCACGCCGTCGATGGACCCGCGCAGCTGCGGCGGGGTCGCGGAGAAGGCGTCGGAGAGCACCTGGAAGCTCTGGGCGAGCTGCGCGGTGTTGGTCTGCTCGATGTTCTTGGCGGCGTCGCTGAACGCGTCGACCACGTCGTAGGGAGACACCGTGCGCGACAACGGAATCCGCTCCCGCGGGTTCGCGGTCCGGTCGCCCTTCGGGTCGAGCGCCAGGTACTTCTGGCCCAGCAGCGTCTTGATCTGGATGGACGCGGTGGTCTCGTTGCCGATCCAGGCGTCCTGGGTGCGGAAGTCGACCAGCACCTTGTCGCCGTCGAGGCGGACATCGGAGACCGCGCCGACCTTCACGCCGGCGATGCGGACCTCGTTGCCCTTCTTCAGGCCCGCGGCCTCGGAGAACTCGGCGGTGTACTTGGTGCCCGCCCCGATCAGCGGCAGCTTGTCGAGATTGAACGCGGACAAGGTCACCAGCAGCACCAGGATCAGGCCCAGCCCGCCCATGAATGCCGGACTGCGCTTGCCCATGACAATGCGGTCATCCATCAGCGGCCTCCCTTCCCGTGGCAGCGCGGCGCCGGATTCGTGTAGATCGGCTGATTCACCGTCGGCATGTTCTGCAGCGCGGGCGGGAAGTTCAGCTGCGGCGCGTCCTTGGTGCCCGGTCCCGCGACGATGTCGATGCCGCACAGATAGAACTGGAACCAGGAGCCGTAGGAGGCGGCGCGGCCCAGCTTGTCCATCTTGATCGGCAGGTTGGTCAGGCCCTCGTCGACCTCGTCCTTGCGGTCGTTGAGGGTGCCGGTCAGCTGGTTCAGGCCCGCGATCGCGCCCTGCAGGTTCGGCCGCACCGGGACCAGCAGGTCGGCGGTGGCCTGGGCCAGACCGCCCAGCGAGGAGACCGCGGAACCGATGGTGCCGCGCTCGGCGTTCAGGCCCGAGACCAGCGCCTCGGTGTTCACGATCAACTGGTCGAGCTGGTCGCCGCGCGAATTGATGCTGTCCAGCACCAGATTCAGGTTCTTGATCAGCTCACCGATCACCGCGTCCTTGTCGGCGATCTTGTTGGTCAGCGAGGCGGTATTGGCCACCAGGTCCGCGATGGTGCCGGACTCGCCCTGGAAGACCTGGATGATCTCGTAGGACAGCTTGTTGACGTCCTCGGGAGTGAGGGTCTGGAACAACGGGCGGAAGCCGTTGAACAGCTCGGTCAGATTGACCGCGGGCTTGGTGCGCTCCAGCGGGATGGTCGCGCCCTTGTTCAGCTTGCGGCCCTGCTGCCCGGTCCCCTGCTCCAGCGCGATGTAGCGCTGGCCCACCAGGTTCCGGTACTTGATGGTCGCCGTGGTCGAGGCGGGCAGCCAATCCCGGTCGGTCAGTTCGAATTCCACGGTGGCCAGCCGCTTGTCCACGATGGCCACATTGGTCACCTTGCCGACGCGGACACCCGCGACCCGCACCTCGTCGCCCTTGTTCAGGGAGGTCACGTCGGTGAAGCGGGCATTGAACTTGGTGCCGCCGCCACCGTAGTTGGCGATGGTGAGCGCCAGCACGCTCGTCAGGAAGACCGTGACGAGAATGAAGGCGATCAGTTTGGTCAGCGTCGGCCCGAGGCCGCGCAACAGATCCTTCACTTGACGCTCACCTCACTGCCGCGGAAAGCGGGCGCGGCGATCTTGGTGACCCAGCTGGGCACCTCCTCGGGCGAAACGCCGTGGGCGGCACCGTAGATCGTGCCCAGCGCCTGGGACTCCTGCGGCGAGTACGCGGTCGTCGGCGTCTGCGGCCCGTACACCTTGTACTGCGGCGCCTGCATCCGGCCGATGTTCTGGTCGCCCGGGTTCCGGCTGGGCGGCTGATAGGAGCCGTCATTGGCGGAACCGTCGGTGTACTGACCCGGATCGGTGAACGGCGGGTACATCGGAATGCACAGCGGGCCACGCTGATCGAACCACCGCGGCTCGTCCTGGTTGGGGACGTAGCGACCGCGCGGATTCACGATCGACACGCTCACCCGCGAACCCGGCAGGTCGGTGCCCTTGCCGAAGATCTGGTCGATGCGCGGCTTGAGCTCCGCGAAACCGGCCAGCGCGCAGCTGTAGCTGGGCGAGTACCTGGCCAGCTCCACCAGCGCGGGCCGCGAGTCCGCCGCCACGTCGATGATGTTGTCGCGGTTGAGCAGCAGGAAGTCGGCGGTGGTGGTGGCGCTCGGGGTGAGCGTCGCCAGCAGCGTGTCGATCTGCGACTTCTTCTGCACCACGGTCGCGTTGGTGGTGCGCAGGTTGTCCAGCGCGGACACCAGCTGCGGCGCGGCGTCGGAGTAGGTGGTGGCCACGTCGGCCAGGCTCTTCAGATCGTCCTGCAGCGTCGGCATCTCACCGTTCACCTGGGTGACGATGTCGTCGAGCCGGTCGATGGTCCGGCCCAGCTCCTCGCCCTGCCCCTGCAGCGCGTTGGACAGCGCGCCCAGCGTCGAGGACAGGTACTGCGGCGGAATCGCCTGCAGCAGCGGCAGGATGTGGTCGAGCAGCTGGCTCACCTCGACGGCGTTGCCGGAGGTGTCCTGGTGCAGGGTGAGACCCTCGGTGAGGTGGCCCTGCGGGCTGTCCGGCCACACCAGGTCGATGTAGCGCTCACCGAACAGGGTCTTGGGCAGCAGCCGCGCGGTCACGTTGGACGGGATCTTGTCCGCCTTGGCCGGGTCGATGGCCAGGTCCAGGTGCACGTTCTTGCCGTCGTAGCTGCTCGAGCGCAGCTCGCCGACGGTCACGCCACGGACCTTCACATCCGCGTTGCGGGTCAGCGCGTTGCCGACGGTGTCGGTGATCAGATTGACCCGCACCGTATCCACGAACTGCTTGTTGTAGATGGCGATGGTGGTCCACAGGAACAGCGCCACCAATGCGAAGAACAGCACGCCCAGGGTCCGCTTCTTGAGCGTCTGCCCGCGCTCCGGGTTGCTCATGCTGCCCCCATCCGGGATGAACGGGCGGCCTGCGTGGTTACGCAAGCTGCCTCCTCCGGCCGCTGACCGTTCATCCCGCCACCCGCACCGTCGTGGTCGTGCCCCAGATCGCCAGGGACAGGAAGAAGTCCAGCACGTTGATCAGCACGATCGCGGCGCGCACCGCGCGGCCCACGGCCACGCCGACGCCCGCGGGGCCACCGGTGGCGTTGTAGCCGTAGTAGCAGTGCACGAGGATGATCACGAACGCGAAGACCAGCACCTTCACGAACGAATAGAGCACGTCCTCCGGCGGCAGGAACAACGCGAAGTAGTGGTCGTAGGAGCCGCTCGACTGCCCGTTGAAGTAGATGCTGATCAGCCGCGAGGCCAGGTAGGTGCCCAGCAGGCCGACCACGTACAGCGGGATCACCGCGAGGAAGCCCGCGATGGCGCGGGTGGTCACCAGGAACGGCACCGACGGCACCGCCATCACCTCGAGCGCGTCGATCTCCTCGGAGATCCGCATGGCGCCCAGCTGCGCGGTGAAACCACAGCCGACCGTCGCCGAAAGTGCCAGTGCCGCAACCAGAGGCGCGAGCTCACGGGTGTTGATGTACCCGGTGAGGAAGCCGGTGAGCACGCCCGAGCCCAGCGCGTCGAGCGCCTTGAAGCCCTGCAGGCCCACCACCACGCCGACCGAGGCCGACATGAACACGATGACGCCGATGGTGCCGCCGATGACCGCCAGCGCACCCGACCCGAAGGTCACCTCGGCCAGCAGCCGGGTGACCTCCTTGCGGAAATGCACGATGGTCCGCGGGATGGCGCCGATCGCCCGCGAGTAGAACGACATCTGATCGCCGGCCCGGTCGACCATATTGACCGGCGCCATGAGCGCGGGCTTGACCCGGCGCGCCGACCGGGAGAAAACGGTGGAGCGCTGCGAAACAACCATTGTCACGCGCCCTTTGCGGGTACGACCTGAAGATAGATCAGGGTGAGGATGAGGTTCAGGAAGAAGAGCACGAGGAACGTGATGACCACCGACTGGTTCACCGCGTCGCCCACGCCCTTCGGTCCCCCCTTGGGATGCAGGCCCTTGTAGGCGGCGATCACGCCCGCCACCACACCGAAGATCAGTGCCTTGATCTCACCGATCACCAGGTCGGGGATCTGCGCGAGGGCGGAGAAGGACGCCAGGTACGCGCCCGGCGTGCCGCCCTGCAGACCCACGTTGAAGAAGTAGCCGCCGCAGATGCCGACGACCGAGACCATGCCGTTGAGCAGGAAGGCGACCAGCATCATGCCCAGCACGCGCGGAACCA
This sequence comes from Nocardia sp. NPDC004582, assembly GCF_053602115.1. Classification (NCBI taxonomy): domain Bacteria; kingdom Bacillati; phylum Actinomycetota; class Actinomycetes; order Mycobacteriales; family Nocardiaceae; genus Nocardia; species Nocardia sp. NPDC004582. Next base: position 35,202 of record NZ_JBSGCY010000007.1, read on the forward strand.
CCAGGCGCTGAATGGGATCGATGCCGAGCACTTCCATGGCGTCGATCTCCTCGCGAATGGTGCGCGAGCCGAGATCGGCGGCCACGGCGGAACCGGCGGCTCCGGCGATGATCAATGCGGTCACCACCGGTGCGGCCTGCTGGACCGTGGCCAGCACGCTGGTCGCACCGGTGAAGTTCTCCGCCCCCAGCTGCTTGATGAGCGAGCCGGTCTGCAGGGCCACCACGGCGCCGAACGGGATTGCCACCAGTGCGGCGGGGAGGATCGAGACACTCGCGATGAACCACGATTGCTCGATGAACTCCCGCCACTGGAAAGGCCGGCGGAACGTCTTCCGGAACACGTCGAGAAAGAGTCCGAAAACATTGCCGGCCTGGGCAAGTCCCGACTCGACCGAGGTGCGCAGTCGCGTCGAGGAGGGGTTCACGGGCGGTATGTTACCCGTTAGTTAGGTTCTGTCGAACCGTGGTGTCGTAGCCACCCTGGTACGCGGGCATCACCTGCGTGTCGGCATCGCCGTTCTCCGCCATGGACTCCCGGATCGCCTCCTGCGCGGCGGGCGGCAGGGTGTGCATGATCTGGCGAACCCGCTCACGGCGGCGGGCCACCGCGCCACGCACGGGCATGCCCGGCTGCGCCCGCATCTGCGGGATGATGCCCTCGATCTCCTCGGCGCCACCGGCGTGGTGACCCGAGTCGAACATGGCCTGCTCGCGGGCCATCTGGGCTTCGTCCTTCTCCTCGGACATACCGATGGGGCCCTGCATGCGGCCGTTGAGGAACTGCTTGACCACCGGCTCATCGGAGGTGAGCAGCACCTCGCGGGGACCGAACATGACCAGGTTGCGGCGGAACAGCATGCCGATGTTGTCCGGCACCGTACGGGCCAGGTTGATGTTGTGCGTGACGATCAGGATCGTCGCGTCGATCTGCGCGTTGATGTCGATCAACAGCTGCGAGAGGTACGTCGTGCGAACGGGATCCAGACCGGAGTCCGGCTCGTCGACGAGGATGATCTGCGGGTCCAGCACCAGCGCGCGGGCCAGGCCGGCGCGCTTGCGCATACCGCCGGAGATCTCGCCGGGCAGTTTGCCCTCGGCGCCGAGCAGACCGGTCAGCTCGAGCTTCTCCATGACGATCTTCTTGATCTCGGATTCGCTCTTCTTGGTGTGCTCGCGCAACGGGAAGGCCGTGTTGTCGAACAGGTTCATCGACCCGAACAGCGCGCCGTCCTGGAAGAGGACGCCGAACAGCTTGCGGATCTCGTACAGATCCTTGTTCGAGCAGGTGGTGATGTCGGTGCCGTCGATGTAGATCGAGCCCTTCTCCGGACGGAGCAGACCGATCAACGACTTCAGGAAGACGGACTTACCGGTGCCCGAAGGGCCGAGCAGAGCGCTTACTTCCCCCGACGGCAGCGTCAGCGTGACGTCCTGCCAAATACGCTGGGATCCGAACGACTTCGTGATGCCTTCGGTCCTGACCTCGACGCCCACGCCAACCTCCACTTTCTCCGACGAGCGCCCTACATGTGGGACGATCCGCCACAAATTTCGCGCGGTGTGGCGCGTCACAGTAGGTCCGGTCACTGTATCGCATATATACCGTCTCGGACACCGGGACCTGACCGGTCGGTAGCAACATTCGCATTGCAGTACCGATTACGCGCCAATCACGGCAGCAGAATACGCGAAAAGGGCGGCACCACAATGGGTACCGCCCTTTTCACAATCTGAACGCCACCGGGGTGTGACCCCGGCACGCCATCAAGAATTACTTGATGGTGATCTTGGCGCCGGCCTCTTCCAGCTTCGCCTTGGCGGCCTCGGCGGCATCCTTGGCGACCTTCTCCAGGATCGGCTTCGGGGCGCCCTCGACCAGGTCCTTGGCTTCCTTCAGGCCCAGGCCGGAGACGATCTCACGCACGACCTTGATGACCTGGATCTTCTTGTCGCCGGCACCCTCGAGGATGACGTCGAACTCGTCCTGCTCCTCGGCGGCCTCGGCCGGGGCAGCGCCACCGGCGACCGCGGCGACGGCGACCGGAGCAGCGGCGGTGACCTCGAACTTGTCCTCGAACGCCTTCACGAACTCGGACAGCTCCAGCAGGGTCATGCCGGCGAAGGTCTCGAGCAGCTCATCAACGTTGGCCATTGATATTTCCTTTCGGTAGTTCCGTCACCGCGTGAACGGTGACGAAGAAGTTGGGGGTGGTTGTGCAGAAACCGCTTACGCGGCTTCCTCGGCGCGCTTCTTGTCCTCGAGGGCCGCGGCCAGACGGGCGACCTGCGAGGCCGGGGCGGCGAACAGCCCGGCGGCCTTGGCAAGGTTGCCCTTCATGGCGCCGGCCAGCTTGGCCAGCAGCACCTCGCGCGACTCGAGGTCGGCGATGCGCTCGACCTCGGACACGGACAGCGCAGCGCCGTCCATGTAGCCGCCCTTGATGATGAGCGCCTTGTTGTCCTTGGCGAACGCCTTCAGCGCCTTCGCGGCCTCGACCGGCTCACCGGTGATGAAGGTGATAGCGGTCGGACCGACGAACAAGTCATCCAGGCCTTCGACGCCCGCCTCGGCGGCGGCACGCTTGACCAGGGTGTTCTTGGCGACGGAGTAGGTAGCGTTCGCACCGAGGGCACGACGCAGCTCGGTGATCTTACCGACGGACAGACCACGGTATTCCGTGACGACAGTCGCGGTGGACGCCTTGAACTGCTCGGTGATCTCCGCGACCGCGGTGACCTTCTCAGCCTTTGCCATACTTCGCCTCCTCTCTGGATGGTCGGTTCTCGTATGAACTACCGAGTTCCGCCAACAGGGGCCGGCGACAAAGCTAACGCCCCGGTCGCAGAGCGAACCCGGGGCGCACAAGAAACGATCGCGATCTCTCGCGGGTTTCCCGACCTCGGCTCTCCCTGCGTGGGTCGCCGGCAATATCGCCGGACCTTCAGCCGCCTGACGGCAGCAACCAACGGTCTTCGGTAGAACGATGTGGGGTGATCACCGGAAACTCCGGAGAGCGTGTCGATGACCGTCGTCCAATATAGCGGACCAGCATCGATACGCCAAAACGGGGCGGTTCGAGCAGCCCGGACCCCCATCCGACAGACTCCAAAAATGGGGTATTTCAAATTGACTGATCTCGGATAGTGTCGGCGAACATATTTCCAGGAGGAAGCTATGTTCCGATTGCTCACCAAAACCCTTGCCGCCATTACCCTTTCGACCGCCCTACTGGGCGCGGGCCTCGGACCCGCCCAGGCCTCCCCCACCGCGGACGTCTCCGCGACCCCCATCGCCGGTTCCGGATCCGCGTCCGGCTCGGGCGGCTCGGGATCGTCACTGACGCCGCTGTTCACCGTCCCGCTGGGCGCGCTCTACATCGTGCTCTGCAATGCCGAACCCACCACCAGCCCGCTCTGCGCCCTGATCTTCAAGATCGGCAGCGGCAGCGTCGAGCCGGATCCGGCTTGACCGCGACACCCCCGAAGGGAATCCCCATGACCAGAACGGTCTCGAAAGTCCTTGCCGCGGTGGCCCTCTCCGCCGGACTGGCGGGTATCGCCGCCGCTCCCGCGAACGCCGACGTCACCCTGCCCCCGCGCGGAACCGGTTCGGCCGCGATCGACGGCGGCTCCTCGGTGCTCCAGGCCGGATCATCCGCCATCGTCACCCCGATCGTGGGAACGCTCATCCGATCCCTGTGCACCATGAGCACCGGCGACCCGATCTGCGGCCTGCACGACCTGTGACGCTCGGGGCACCCCACCCCACCAATACCGAAGGCCGGCACGATTTCTCGTGCCGGCCTTCGGATGTTTTCGCGTCGCTACGCTGCTACGCGGAAGGGACTCAGTCCTCTTCGGCGAAGTTGCGGGTGCGGTTCGGGTCCACCGGGATGCCCGGTCCGGTGTTCGTCGAGAACGTCACCTTCTTGACGTAGCGGCCCTTCGCGGTGGAGGGCTTGACACGCAGGATCTCGTCGAGCGCGGCGCCGTAGTTCTCGGCCAGCTTCTTCTCGTCGAAGGAAGCCTTGCCGATCACGAAGTGCAGGTTGGCCTGCTTGTCGACGCGGAAGTTGATCTTGCCGCCCTTGATGTCGTTGACAGCCTTGGTGACATCGGGGGTGACCGTGCCGGTCTTCGGGTTCGGCATCAGGCCACGCGGGCCCAGCACGCGAGCGATACGACCGACCTTGGCCATCTGGTCCGGGGTGGCGATCGCGGCGTCGAACTCCAGCCAGCCGCCCTGGATGCGCTCGATCAGGTCCTCGGCGCCCACGGCGTCGGCACCGGCGGCCTCGGCCTCGGCGGCCTTGTCGCCGACGGCGAACACGATGACGCGGGCGGTCTTACCGGTGCCGTGCGGCAGGTTGACGGTGCCGCGGACCATCTGGTCGGCCTTGCGCGGGTCGACACCCAGACGGACGGCGACCTCGACGGTCGCGTCGGTCTTGGTGGTGGCGGTCTCCTTCGCCAGGCGCGCGGCGGCCAGCGGAGCGTAGAGAGCAGCGCGGTCGACCTTGGCGGCCGCCTCGAGATAAGCCTTGCTTCGTTTTGCCATGTTCGTCTGTCCTTGTCTAAGTCAGAAGTGGTGCGGGACAGGCGGTCCCTCCCACCGAGCTGTGCATCCCTGGTCAGAGACGCAGCAGGCTCTTACTCCGCGATGGTGATACCCATCGAGCGGGCGGTACCAGCGATGATCTTCGCCGCGGCGTCGATGTCGTTGGCGTTGAGGTCTTCCTGCTTGGTCTTGGCGATCTCACGGACCTGGTCCATGGTGATCTGCGCGACCTTGTTGCGATGCGGCTCGGCGGAGCCCTTCTGGATTCCCGCGGCCTTCAGCAGCAGACGCGCGGCGGGCGGCGTCTTCAGCTTGAAGTCGAACGTGCGGTCTTCGTAGACCGTGATCTCGACCGGGATGACGTTGCCACGCTGCGACTCGGTCGCCGCGTTGTACGCCTTGCAGAACTCCATGATGTTGACGCCGTGCTGACCCAGCGCCGGACCCACCGGCGGAGCCGGGTTGGCCTGGCCGGCCTGGATCTGGAGCTTGATGAGCCCAGCGACCTTCTTCTTCTTCGGGGGCATCTTTCTTCCTTGGTTAGGTTCCTTACGGATCACCCGTAAGCCTTTTCCGGGACTTGCGCCCAGGGCACGACGAGATCAGGCCCTAGGCACAACCCGGCAAGTCTACGTGAACGCGAAAAAGGCGGTGACACCGGGTGAAACCCGGGCCACCGCCTTGACGCGACTAAATCTTGGCGACCTGCGTGAACGCCAGCTCGACCGGGGTCTCGCGGCCGAAGATCGAGACCAGCACCTTGAGCTTCTGCTGCTCGGCATTGACCTCGGAGATGCTGGCCGGCAGGGTCGCGAACGGGCCGTCCATGACGGTCACCGACTCGCCGACCTCGAAGTCGACCTCGATGATCGGCTTCGCGACGGCGGTGTCGCCACCGGTCGAGGCGGCAGCGGCGGCCGGCGCGGCGGCCTTCTTCTGCTGCGCGGCCGGGACCAGGAACTTCACCACGTCCGGAATGGTCAGCGGCGAGGGCCGCGAGGTGGCGCCGACGAAACCGGTCACACCGGGGGTGTTGCGCACCGCGCCCCACGACTCGTCGTTCAACTCCATGCGGACCAGGATGTAACCCGGCAGCACCTTGCGGTTGACGTTCTTCTTCTGGCCGTTCTTGATCTCGGTGACCTCTTCGGTCGGAACCTCGACCTGGAAGATGTAGTCCTCGAGACCGAGGTTCTGCACGCGGGTCTCGAGATTGGTCTTCACCTTGTTCTCGTAGCCGGCGTAGGAGTGCACGACGTACCAGTCGCCGGGCGCGCGACGCAGCGCGGCGGTCATCTCGGCGACCGGGTCGGCGGGCTCGTCGGAGATCTGGGCCGCCGGACGGGCGGGCTCGGACGCCTCGGCGTCCGCCGCGAACTCGTCGGCGTCGGCGAAGCCCTCAGCGTCCTCGACGTCCGCGGTGGTCTCTTCGATCACCGCGTCATCCACCGGGAATTCCTCGGTTGTGCCGTTCTCCGGGGTGCTCACTGGGGCACTCGCTTCCTTAGTCGTCACGTAATCCTCTGCGCGCCGGGGCAAGGCATAGCCCGGCGGATGTTCCCGCTCCCCGCCTCTGCCCGGGGGCCGGTCACCGGCCGCGACGGTCAGACGCGGTCATCGTGCCGCCTAGCCGAAAAGCCAGTTGACACCCTTGATGAACGCCACATCCAAACCGCTGATGAACGCGATGATGAAAATCACGAACACCAGGACAACGCTCGTATAGGTGACCATCTGCTTGCGGTTGGGCCAGATGACCTTGCGAAGTTCCGCGATGACTTCCTTGAGGAACTTCATCAGGCGCTTGAACGGATTGCCCGTACCGCTCTGCCCGGCCTTCTTGCCTTTGCCGGACTGCTTGGTGGCTGCCTTGGCCGAATCCGACGGTCGTTCGATCGTCGCGACGGCGCTGGACGACGCGGCGCGGGTGCGCCGGGCGGACCGCTTGCCGCTCGGACGAGCCACCGCGGCGGTGTCTTCGCCATCTTCGTGGCGAGTGTCCCGCTCGTCGCTCACGTCGATCCTCTCTAAGTCGGCATCCAGGGCAGGGGCGACAGGACTTGAACCTGCAACCTGCGGTTTTGGAGACCGCTGCTCTGCCAGTTGAGCTACGCCCCTTCGGCTGGACGGGGTTGCTTCCAGCCACTGTTCTGTTCAGTTGTACTACAGGGTCATTTCATACAACACGCGCCGCTCCTCGGAGCAGCGCGCATCGGCTGGTGACCCCAGATTTTCGAGTGTACGTTACCCCGACTGACGATCGCCAATCGGGGTGTCGCGGTCCGCCCGGTCTCCGCCTCAGCCGAGCTGCACCGTCGCGGTGGCGCGACCGAAGATCTTGCGGCCCTCCGACTTCGCCACGATGGCGATCACCGCGGTGCGGGTCTCGGGGTCCACGGACTTGACCTTGCCGGTGTACTCGATCTCCGCGGGACGGTCGATCGGGACGTACACGGGGCTGGTGAACCGGACGTTGTACTCCTTGACCGAACCCGGGTCGCCCAGCCACGAGGTGACGAAGCCGCCGCCCAGGCCCATGGTCAGCATGCCGTGCGCGACAACGTTTTCCAGGCCGACCAGCTTCACGACGTCGTCGCTCCAGTGGATCGGGTTGGCGTCGCCGGAGACGCCGGCGTAGTTCACCAGGTCGCCGCGGGTGAGCAGCACGGTGCGGGAAGGCAGTTCGTCACCGGCGGCGACGTCGGCGAAGCGGCGGGTCTGCGCGCTGGCCACCACGCTGCCGGTGGGCAGCGCCGCCACGGACTGCTCGGGGGTGTCGATCTCGATGGGCTCGCCCGCGTCGGCGGCGTCCGGGCCGACCCCGTGCATGAGCACATTGCGCACGGCGTCACCGATATTGGGGTCGATGTCACCGCCGCTGCGGCCGATCAGGGTGGTGTAGGTGGTGAGCACCAGTTCGTCGTTCTGGGCCAGCACGTCATTGCGGGTGACGATGATGTCGCCGCCGAAGGCCTGGCGGAACGAGTGCAGGTAGACGACGCAGGACAGCTGATCGCCGGCCTTGATGGGCCGGTGGAACTCCAGGATCTGATCCGTCTGCATGATCTGGCTCAGGTCGTAGCCGGTGACGATCTGCTCGAAGAGCTTGCGCTGAGCCAGGATTCCGACGAGCGAGATGAACGTGAGGGGGGCGACCAGGGCGTCGTGGCCGTGCGCCGCGGCGGCGTCCTCGTCCCAGTGGACCGGGTGGTAGTCCTGCACCGCGCGGGCGTACTCGCGCACCTTCTCGCGACCGACCTCGTAGTAGTCCTCCACCCGGTAGTGGTGGCCGACCATCGCGGCGGCGTGCGCGGCAGGGTCGAAGAGCTCGGATTCGACCATGTCGGCCTCGATGTCAATCTCAGTGTTGATCGTCACGGCAGGAAGTCCCTATCTGCTCCCAGGAAACGGGAACGGGCGAGAGCGCAGAACCACCGCTATATACGCCAAGTGCCGGACCGGGGCCCTTGTCCCTTTCTAAGAGACTAAGTGACTTACCGATCCGGCACTCTGTCCACGCGGTTGTTCGCGCGGGGTTAAGTTAGCGAGACTCGCGATGCGCCCGGTGGGTACCGCAGTTCGGGCAGAACTTCTTCAGCTCGAGACGGTCCGGGTCGTTACGCCGATTCTTCTTGGTGATGTAGTTGCGGTGCTTGCACTGCTCGCAGGCCAAGGTGATCTTTGGCCGGATATCAGTGGACTTCGCGGCCACGATTGCCTTCTTTCCGGTCAGCCTGATTGGGATATCAGTATGTAGCGATGGCCGGACTTGAACCGGCGACACAACGATTATGAGTCGTTTGCTCTACCGACTGAGCTACACCGCCATCTGGTGTCGGTACTTGACGGCGGGGAGGTCCCGGGTCCTGCTAGGAGAAGCCGAGCCGTTCACCACCGGCAATCCGGCGAGCCCCCTAACGGAATCGAACCGTTGACCTTTTCCTTACCATGGAAACGCTCTGCCGACTGAGCTAAGGGGGCGTGTCTGTCTTGCTCCGGTCCGGGCCGGGGCGCTGACGACTTGAACGAGATTACACACATCCCCGCGCACTCTCCAAACCGGCTGGTCATCGCCGGTTTTCAGATCATGCGAGCGGCCCGGATCGAGCGCCGCGCCCATCCGAGCCGATGCGGCCCGCGGACGCATGGGCGGGGGCCGGAACACACCGGCCGCGCGCGAAACCCCGCGAAACGCGAAGAGCCCCCCAGACTCTCGTCTGAGGGGCTCTTACTGTGGCGGATGAAGGATTTGAACCTCCGAAGCATTACGCGGCTGATTTACAGTCAGCTCCCTTTGGCCGCTCGGGCAATCCGCCGGGGTACGCCTTCCAGCGCTTCAGCAGAATACCCTGAACCCACGCCCGGAATGCAAACCGGCTGGATACAGCCATGCCGGAGCGGCTAGCGTCGATGGTGGAACATCCCGGATATCCGATCTCGGACAGGAGAAGAGTGTGGCGGATTCGTCGTTCGATGTGGTCAGCAAGATCGATCGCCAGGAGGTGGACAATGCCCTGAACCAGGCCGCGAAGGAGCTGAGCCAGCGCTACGACTTCCGCGGTACCGGGGCGAGCATCGAATGGTCGGGCGAGGAGAAGATCATCCTCAGCGCCGAGTCCGAGGACCGCGTCAAGGCGGCCCTGGACGTGTTCAAGGAGAAGCTGATCCGCCGCGACATCTCGCTCAAGGCGTTCGACGCGGGCGATCCGCAGGCCTCGGGCAAGGTGTACAAAATCACAGGCACCCTGGTCCAGGGCATCACCACGGAGAACGCGAAGAAGATCGCCAAGAAGATCCGCGACGAGGGCCCCAAGAGCGTGAAGGCGCAGATTCAGGGCGAGGAGCTGCGCGTCAGCAGCAAGAGCCGCGACGACCTGCAGGCCGTCATCTCCTTGCTGAAGGGTGGCGATTTCGAGATCGCCCTCCAGTTCGTGAACTACCGCTAACGGCGGTGGAGGACGGGTGGGGGCTTTGCCCCCGACCCCCGTCAGTAGCGGCGTGGGCCGCCGGCCAGCTCCTCGAGCCGGGCGATGCGATCGGCCATGGGCGGGTGGGTGGAGAACCAGCGGGCCATCTTGTCGCCGGCCCGGAAGGGGTTGGCGATCATCAGGTGGGACTGGGCGGTGAGCTGCGGTTCGGGGGGCAGCGGGGCGGCCTGGGTGCCGCGTTCGAGTTTGCGCAGGGCCGAGGCCAGCGCCAGCGGGTCGCCGGTGAGTTCCGCGCCGTCCTGGTCGGCCTGGTATTCGCGGGAGCGGGAGACGGCCAGTTTGATGAGCGTGGCCGCGAGCGGGCCCAGCAGTGAGACCAGCAGCAGCGCAATGACATTCGGGCCCTCGCCGTCGCGGTTGCCGCCGCCGAAGGCGCCCGCGAAGAAGGCCAGGTTGGCCAGGCCGGAGATGACCGAGGCGAGCGCGCCCGCGACCGACGAGATCAGGATGTCGCGGTTGTAGACGTGGGACAGCTCGTGCCCCAGTACCGCACGCAGTTCCCGCTCGTCGAGGATCTGCAGGATGCCGGTGGTGCAGCAGACCGCGGCGTTGCGCGGATTACGGCCGGTGGCAAAGGCATTGGGCGCGTTGGTGGGGCTGATGAACAGGCGCGGCATGGGCTGGCGTGCGGCCGTGGCCAATTCGCGCACGATCCGGTACATGGCCGGGGCTTCCAGCTCGGTGACCGGCTGCGCGTGCATGGCCTTCAACGCGAGCTTGTCGCTGTTGAAGTAGGCGTAGGCGTTCATGCCGACGGCCAGCACGATCGACAGGATCAGGATCGTGGGGCTGCGGAACAGCGCCCCCACGAACACGATCAGCGCCGACATCCCGACCAGAAGCCCGAACGTCTTCAACCCGTTCGCATAACCATGCCCATGCATACGGTCTCCTTCCGACGTCCCTCACCGCTGAGTTACACCAGGTCAACGATAGAGCCGCGGGTTGAAGTTCCCAGTTATTCGACTGATCGGTTTCGAATCTGTCAGCCGACCCGTTCGATGGTGTAGCGGACCAGCTGCTCGAGCGCGTCATTGGCCGGACCGCCGGGCAGGGCGGAGAGTTCGGCGTGCGCGATATCGGCGTAGCCGTGCAGCTTCTCCTTGGCCAGCACCAGGCCGCGCGAGCGCGACAGCAGGTAGAGGGCCTCCTCCACATCGGCGTCGGTCTGCGGCGGGGTGGCCAGCAGCTTGCGCAGGCGGTCGCCCTCGGCGCCCTCGTCACGCAGCGCGTAGAGGACGGGCAGGGTGTGCACGCCCTCGCGCAGGTCGGTGCCGGGGGTCTTGCCGGACTGCTCGGACGCCGAGGAGATGTCGATGATGTCGTCGGCGATCTGGAAGGCGGTGCCGACGGCGTCGCCGAGGCGGGCCAGGCGTTCCACGTGGTCCAGGCTCGCGCCGGAGAAGGTGCCGCCGAAGCGTCCGGCGGCGGCGATCAGCGAGCCGGTCTTCTCCCACACCACGCGCAGGTAGTGCTCGACCGGGTCCTGGGACTGCCGGGCGCCGATGGTCTCGCGCATCTGGCCGGTGACCAGCTCGGCGAAGGTCTCGGCGATGATCCGGACCGCGTCCGGGCCGAGGGTGGAGACCAGGCGGGAGGCGTGCGCGAACAGGTAGTCGCCGGCCAGGATGGCGACGCTGTTGCCCCAGCGGGAGTTCACGCTGGGTGCGCCGCGGCGCATGGAGGCCTCGTCCATGACGTCGTCGTGGTACAGGGTGGCCAGGTGCACCAGCTCCACCACCGTGCCCGCGACGACCAGGTCGGGGCTGGTCGGGTTGGGGCCGAGCTGGCCGGTGAGGATGGTGAACAGCGGGCGGAACCGCTTGCCGCCGGCCTTGGCCAGGTGCAGCGCCGCTTCCTGCAGGAATTCCTCGCCGTCGGACAGCTCGGTGATGAGCAGGTCCTCGACCTCGATCAGGCCCTTGCGCACTGTGGCGGCGAGCTCGGGATCGCCAAGATCGACCCCCGCGACCACGGTGCTCTCATCGCTCACAGCTGATGCGCTCATTTCTTCTCCCAGTGCCGCGTCCGACCCCACGCCAAAGAACCTAGCGTGTGCGTCGATCACCCCCTATGGACACCACCGTAGTGCGACCAACGAAACACCCGCCACGCGAATCGAAACGCCCATCGGGAAGCCCGGGGTGAATATGCGCGCGCGGTGATGTGCTGCGAGTATTGGTCGCATGGGTTCATCGGAAGTCGCGCCCGAGCAGGGGAAATCATCGGATGTTCTGCCCGCGCACGCCGATATTCTGGTCGTCGGCGCTGGTCCCGCGGGGTCCGCGGCGGCGGCGTGGGCGGCGCGCGCCGGACGCGACGTGTTGCTGACCGATTCGGCGCTGTTCCCCCGCGACAAGACCTGCGGCGACGGGCTGACCCCGCGCGCCACCGCCGAGCTGGAGCATCTGGGGCTCGGCGACTGGGTGCGGGCGCACACCGTGAACCGGGGCCTGCGGATGGCCGGATTCGGGCGCGAGGCCCTGCTGCCCTGGCCGAACGGGTCCTTCCCCACCTACGGAAGTGCCGTTCCGCGAACCGAACTCGACGACAAGCTGCGCGAGACCGCGGTGAAGTCGGGGGCGCGGATGGTGGACGGCGCCAAGGTGGTGGAGGTGGCCCGCGAGGGCGACCGGGTCACCGGGGTGACCATCAAGACCGAGGGCGGGCTGCGCGCGGTGTCGTGCAAGACGCTGATCGTGGCGGACGGGGTGCGCTCCCCGGTCGGCAAGATGCTGGGCCGCACCTGGCACCGCCGGTACGCGTACGGGACCGCGGCGCGGGCGTACATCAAATCCGAACGCAGTGACGACGAGTGGATCACCTCACATCTCGAATTGCGTGATGCGAACAATGAATTGATTCCCGGCTACGGCTGGGTCTTCCCGCTCGGCAATGGCGAGGTGAATATCGGCGTCGGTTCGCTGGCCACCGAAAAGCGGCCGTCGCATATCGCGTTGAAACCGTTGCTGCAGCACTATGTCTCGCAGCGGCGGGCGGAATGGGGTTTCGAGGGCGAGGCGCGGGCGGTGGCGTCGGCGCTGCTGCCGATGGGCGGCGCGGTGTCGAACCTGGCCGGGCGCAACTGGGCGCTGGTCGGCGACGCCGCGGGCTGCGTGAACCCGCTCAACGGCGAGGGCATCGACTACGGCCTGGAGGGCGGGCACATGCTGGCCGCGCTGCTGGACCAGCCGGACCTCACCCACATCTGGCCCGAGCTGCTGCGGGAGCGTTACGGCCGCACCTATTCGGTGGCGCGGCGGCTGGCCGGGCTGGCCACCCATCCGCGCACGGTGCCGCTGGGCGGGCCGCCGATGATGCGGTCGAAGCTGTTGCAGCGCACCGCGGTCCGGGTGATGGGCAATCTGGTCACCGACGAGGACCTGGACCTGACCGCCCGGCTGTGGCGGACCGCGGGCCGGGCCTCGATGCGGATCGACACGCTGCGGCCGTTCACGTGACCGCCCGGCCGGTTCCCGAGGAGCTGCTGCCGCATCTGCGGCGAGCGCGGGATCTGGCCGACCGGAATTACGCCGAGCCGCTGGACCTGGACGCGCTGGCCGCGGCCGCGGGGGTGTCGAAGTACCACTTCCTGCGGTGTTTCGCGGCCACCTACGGCAAGACGCCCGCCCTGTATCTCGCCGAGCGGCGGATCGAGCGGGCGCAGGACCTGCTGCGCGCCACCAATGTGACGGTGACCGAGGCCTGCGTGCTGGTGGGGTACTCCAGCCTCGGGTCGTTCAGCCGGAAGTTCACCGACCTGGTCGGGATGTCGCCCTCGGAGTATCAAGCGAAGTTCGCTGCCGAGGGCGCACCCCATATCCCGGGCTGCTACGTCTTCATGCACGGTCTCTCGGATCGAAAGCCGCGGGCGTAGCGGGCTATTTCGAGGGCAGCACGTGGATTCCGGTCTTGTCCGTGGACAGGGCCAGCGAGCTGATGTACTGGATCTCGCCCTCCGGTCCCGGCACCGCCGAGGCGATCATGTCGGGGCGCTCGAACTCCATGCCGGTGACGACGCAGGTGAGCGTCTCCCCCGACGGGTTGCCGTGCTCGTCGAACATCGGCAGGTCGATGCCGTCGTGGTCGCGGCGCAGGTAGTACTCGCCCTTGGTGAGGATGGCGGTCAGCGGGGTGGCCAGGAACGCGACCACCACGGCCACGATGGGCGAGTACGGCTTCAGGGTCGCACCGAAGAGGCCGAAGAAGGTCATGATCGACAGCACCGCCGATAGGCCGAAGCCGACCAGGCCGACCGGGTTGAAGTCGTGGAGCATGCCGCGGCGGAACTCCGGCTCCTTGGGCGAGAGCTTCAGCACGTACTTGTTGATCGCGATATCCGTTGCGACGGTGACGATCCAGGCGATGCCGCAGTTGGCGTAGAAGCCGAGGATGTTGTTGAGGAAGTCGAACATGTTGGCTTCCATCAGGATCAGCGCGATGGCCAGGTTCAGGCCCAGGAACACGATCCGGCCCGGGTAGGCCTTGGTGACGCGGGTGAAGGAGTTGGTCCACGCCAGCGAACCCGAATACGCATTGGTCACATTGATCTTGATCTGGCTGATCACGACCAGCGCCACGGCCAGGGTCATGGCCAGCCAGGACGGCATCATGTCGCGGTAGATCTCGAGGAACTGGTGCACCGGCTGGTTGGCGATGTCCTGCGCGCCGGGCAGGTTGGCGATCAGGTAGACCGCCAGGAACAGGCCGACGACCTGCTTGATCGCGCCGAACAGCACCCAGCCGGGTCCGGCCAGCAGCATCCAGCCCCACCACTTGCGGGCGTTCTCGGGGGTCCGGGGCGGCATGAAGCGCAGGTAGTCGATCTGCTCGGCGATCTGGGCGATGAGCGAGAGGCAGACGCCCGCGGCGAGCAGCGCGCCCGACAGGCTCACGCCCTTGCCGTCCTGGCCCCCGTAGGACAGGAAGTCGCCCACCGAGTCCGGGTGCCGGACCAGCAGGAAGCCGAACGGCAGCACCATCAGGATCAGCCACAGCGGAGTGGTCCACACCTGGAGCTTGGCGAGGGTGTTCATGCCGTAGATGACCAGCGGGAAGATCATCACCGTGGACACCAGGTAGCCGACCGGGAGCGGTACGTGCAGGCCCAGTTTCAGGCCCTGCGCCATGATCGAGCCCTCGAGCGCGAAGAAGATGAACGTGAAGGAGGCGAACACGATGTTCGTCACCACCGACCCGTAGTACCCGAAGCCGCTGCCGCGGGTGATCAGGTCCAGGTCGACGTTGTAGCGGGCGGCGTAGTAGGCCAGCGGGAAGCCGGTGATCATGATGACGATCGCGAAGATGCCGATCCCGACCAGCGCGTTTCCGGTGCCGTTGGCGATGCCGATGTTCGCGCCGATGGAGAAGTCGGCCAGGTAGGCGATGCCGCCGAGCGCCGAGACGCCGACCACCGCCGGACTCCATTTCCGGTAGCTGCGGGGCGCGAACCGCAGCGTGTAATCCTCCAGCGTCTCCCTGGACGCGGCCACCGCGTTCGCCGTGGGGGTTTCGACTTGAACCACCGGCACTCCTCGTTCGGGCTCGTCGCGAGCTGTTTTCCGATTCGAGGGTGGTCAGTGATTGTTGATCTCGGCTTTCCGGCCGATTGCGCGGCTGTTACGGAAGCCTCACCGAGGTTCCGAGTGTGTGAACTCGGCTATCTCGGCGTAATTCGCGCGGTCCCCGGACCGGAATCGCGCAATTTCGGAGAAGCGCCCGGAGCCCGCCTATCCATAGCCTGGAAACATGACGATCATCTCGAATGTCTCGCTCGTGACCGTGTACGTGACCGACCAGACCGAGTCCAAGCAGTGGTACATCGACAAGCTGGGTTTCGTGGAGCGCTCCGACATCACCATGGGCGACAACGGCTTCCGCTGGGTCACCGTGGCGCAGCCGGACCATCCGGAGCTGGAGGTCACCCTGATGGTGCCCGGTCCCCCGCTCACCGACGATCTGGCCGAGGCGATCCGCCGCTCCATGGCCAACGGCACGCACGGCGCGCTCGGCCTGCGAACCGAGAACTGCCAGAAGGCTTTCGAGGAACTCACCGCGAAAGGCGTCGAGTTCATCCAGCCGCCGGCCGAACGCCCCTACGGCGTGGAGGCCATCATCCGCGACAACTCCGGCAACTGGCTGGTACTGGTCGAGAACCGCGAATTCGATCCTGGCAAGGGCGACTTCGGACCGCAATAGCGGTGCCACCCGATCCGGGCCGTGGACGCGGGACCACCCCCGCATCCACGGATTCCCGGGATCAGGCGTTCTGGGCGGCGAACCAGGTCTCGATGGACTTGCGCTCGCTGTTCATGACCTTCTCGAGCAAGTTCACGACCAGCGGTTCGATGGCCCCGCCGACCAGCGGGACCTTCACGTCGACGGTGCCGGTGGCCTCGATCTCGGAACCCTCGGCGGTGGGCCGCAATTCGAACGCGCCCGCCATCTCGGTGGTGATGCCGCCGGAGCGGCCGCTGAAGCCGCCCTGCGCGACGCCGTCGGTCAGCGGGCCCCAGGAGTCGGTGCGCTCGAGCATGAGCTCGCTCTTGAGGACCTTCTTGACGATGCCGGGAATCTGATCCTCGGGTGCCTTTTCGGTCATAACGATGCGAATGGTGCCGGGGCCGTCCGGGTGGGTGAGCTCCAGCGTGGCGGTGCTCGCCTCGGCGAAGCGGGACTGCCACATCTCGTCATTGGTGAGTGCCCGGTGAAGCTCTTCGACCGGGACGCTGTACTGCACGGTGAAGCTGAATTTTCGGGACATGGCGAAGACCGTAGCCCAGCGATGGAATAGCCTGCTGAAGTGTCGGAAACTAGCCAGTCTCCCAGGACTGAACAGCGGCAGGCGGTTCGGTGGCGGCGGGCTCGGCTCGGGATCGTCATCGCCGCGGCGACGGTCAGCTTCCTGGCCGTGCTGCTGGTGCTCGCGGCCTGGCGCGACGACCATCTCATCAATAGCGATCGGGGCGTGACCAGCGCCGAAGTGCTCTCGGCGGGCACGCTGCGGTCCGCGGTCATCTTCGTCACGCCCGACGGCGAGACCCACAATCCGAAGACCGGCGTGCTCTACCCGACCAAACTGACCGTCGGCGAGCGCATCAATGTCGAATATCGGCGCAGCGATCCCGATCTGGTCCGGGTGGCGGGTCGCGACGCGCGTGTCGCGGTCATCCCGGCCCTGTCGGTGATCGTGGTCGCCTGGGCCATCGCCATCCCCGCCCTCTGGCTACTCGGCTCGCCACCGACCCGCTGGTACCGCGCCGCGCGGACGCGACTGCGCGGCGACCGGACGCGATCGTCAGGCGAACGCGTCGCCGGTTAGGGTGCGAAGGTGGCGAAAATCAGGCAGCGGGAGTCGTTTCGGGCCCAGCTGGACAAGCAGCCGAACGAGGTCGCGTCGATGTTCGACGGGGTCGCGAAACGGTACGACATCACCAATACGGTGATGACCGGCGGCATCGACCGGTACTGGCGGATGGCGACCCGGAAGGCGCTGGCGCTGCGGCCCGGTGAGCGGGTGCTCGATCTGGCTGCCGGGACCGGTGTTTCGACGGTGGAGCTGGCCAAATCCGGGGCCTGGTGCCTGGCCGCCGACTTCTCCCAGGGCATGCTCGCGGCCGGACGCTGGCGCAATGTGCCCATGGTCGCCGGTGACGCCATGGCCCTGCCCTTCGCGGACAACTCCTTCGACGCCGTCACCATCTCCTACGGGCTGCGCAATGTGTCCGACCCGGACCTGGCGCTGCGCGAGATGCTGCGGGTGACCAAGCCCGGCGGGCGGCTCGTGGTGGCCGAGTTCTCCACCCCGACCCTCCCGCCGTTCCGGACGGTCTACATGGAGTACCTGATGAAGGCGCTGCCGCGGGTGGCGAGCGCGGTCAGCTCCAACCCGGACGCCTACGTGTACCTGGCCGAATCCATCCGGGCCTGGCCCAACCAGCCGCAGCTGGCCCTGCGGATCGCGGACGCGGGCTGGTCGGCGGTGAAATGGCGCAATCTCACCGGCGGCATCGTGGCACTGCACCGCGGCTACAAGCTGGGCTGACGAACCGCCTCCGACCTGTGGCGGCGCTCACGGCAGTGGCCTGACCCACACCTCACGGCCGCGGAAAACGGCGGTGAGGTGGATTGTCATCTGCCGATAACGTTCGGTAAATCCCTCGCAACTCGGGGTGGCTTAACTCGGAACCATGCCCGAACAGCCGACGCCCCCGACGAGCACCCGGACCGCGTGCTCGTACTGCGGGGTGGGCTGCGGCATCACCGTGGAAACCAAGGCCGGCCCGCTCGGGCTGCCGGTGATCGCCAAGGTCAAGGGCGACAAGGACCACCCGGTCAATGCCGGGCGGCTGTGCACCAAGGGCAATACCCACGCCGAGCTGATGGCCGCGCCCGGCCGCATGGAGACCGCCTACCGCCGCCCCGAACGCGGCCAGCCGCCGGTGCCGATGCCGGTCGACGAGGCCGTTCACGAAGCCGCCCAACGACTTCGCGCGATCCTGGACACCGACGGAACCGACGCCATCGCGCTGTACGTGTCCGGTCAGCTGTCGATCGAGGCCCAATACCTGGCCACCAAACTGGCCAAGGGCCACCTGCGCACCGTGCACATGGAGGCCAATTCGCGGCTGTGCATGGCCAGCGCGGCCGGCGGTTACAAGCTGTCGCTGGGCGCGGACGGCCCGCCCGGCTCCTACGACGACCTCGATCACGCCGACCTGTTCTTCGTGATCGGCGCGAATATGGCCGACTGCCACCCGATCCTGTTCCTGCGCATGGCCGATCGGCTCAAGGCGGGCGCGAAACTCATCGTGGTCGATCCGCGGCGCACCGACACCGCCGCGCGGGCCGACCTGTTCCTGCAGATCAAACCGGGCACCGATCTGGCGCTGCTGAACGGGCTGCTGCACCTGCTGGTCGAGAACGGCGACATCGACGCCGAATTCATCGCCGAGCACACCGAGGGCTGGGAGGAACTGCCCGACTTCCTGGACGCTTACACCCCGGACCTGGTCGCCCAGGTCACCGGACTCGCCGAGGCCGACATCCGCACCGCCGCCGCGTGGATCGGCGCGGCCGGCGAATGGATGTCGCTGTGGACCATGGGGATCAACCAGTCCACGCACGGCACCTGGGCCACCAACGCCATCATCAACCTGCACCTGGCCACCGGCGCCATCTGCCGCACCGGCAGCGGGCCGTTCTCCCTCACCGGGCAGCCCAACGCCATGGGCGGGCGCGACATGGGTTACATGGGACCGGGACTGCCCGGCCAGCGCAGCGTGCTCGCCGACGCCGACCGGGCCTTCGTGGAAGCCGAATGGGGGCTGGAACCGGGCACGATTCGCGCCGAGGCCGGGCCGGGCTCCATCGAGATGTTCCGCGGTCTGGCCGACGGGCGGATCAAGGCGTGCTGGATCATGTGCAGCAATCCCGTCGCCTCCATGGCCAACCGGCGCACGGTGATCGCCGGGCTGGAAGCCGCCGAGCTGGTGATCGCCCAGGACGTGTACACCGACACCGCCACCAACGCCTACGCCGACCTGCTGCTGCCCGCCACCCTGTGGGCGGAGGCCGATGGCGTGCAGGTGAATTCGGAACGCACCCTGACCCTGCTGCGACGCTCGGTCGAGCCGATCGGCGACGCCCGGCCGGACTGGCAGCTCATCGCGCAGCTGGCGACGGCACTCGGCTTCCCCGGCTTCGACTACGCCTGCAGCGCCGAGATCTTCGACGAGATCCGCCGCTTCGCCAACCCGGCCACCGGATACGACCTGCGCGGCATCGACTACGACGGGCTGCGCGCCGGGCCCGCGCAATGGCCGTGCCCGGATCCCGCGCAGCGCCGCAACCCGATCCGCTACCTGAACGACGGCGTCAGCCAGACCCTGTACACCGACGCGGACGGCCACACGCCCCGCCTCGCTTTCGCCACCCCCAGCCGCAAGGCCGTGTTCTGGCCGCGCCCGCACCTGCTGCCCGCCGAGATGCCCGACGCGGACCACCCGTTCGTCCTCAATACCGGCCGCTTGCAACACCAGTGGCACACCATGACCAAGACCGGGAAGGTGGCGAAACTGAACAAGCTCAACGGCAAGCCGTTCCTGGAACTGCACCCCGACGACGCCGCCCGGCTCGAGGTGCGCGACGGCGACCAGCTCGAGATCGCCTCCCGCCGCGGCCGCGCCGTGCTGCCCGCCCAGCTCAGCGACCGGGTCCTGCCCGGCACCTGCTTCGCGCCCTTCCACTGGAACGACGAACAGGGCGAGTACCTGACCATCAACGCGGTCACCAATGACGCCGTGGACCCGATCTCCCTGCAACCGGAGTTCAAAGCCTGCGCGGTACGGCTGCGCAAGGTGGCGGCCCTGCACGCGGGCGCACCGGACCGCGCGCCCGGAGCGGGCAGCGCCGGCGCCGAAGCTTCCGATGAATCGACTGCCGCCCAGAGCATTCCGGGCGCTCCCGTTTCTCGCGAGCCCGCCGCCACGACCGGCATGGGCGGGCGACAGCCCACTCCGGGGGCGGGCGATTCGGGGACCACGCCCGGCGATTCCACGATGTATGCCTTCGAATCCTCCGGTGCGGGCAGCTTCGGGACGGCGCACGGCGCGGGTCCGGTCGGCGGCGATGCGGACGGCCCGCATCCGCTGGCGGTGATGCTCGGTCTGGATCAGGCCACCGCACCGACGCTCAGTGAGGTCGAGCGCATCTACCTCGGCGGATATCTCGCGGCATTGCAGAGCATGCCGGTGAGCGGCGTGCCGGTGCTGCCGGTGACCGCGCCGATCTCGGAGCGCGGCCGGGCGTGGATCGACGGGCTGCTGGGCGGCATGTACTCGCGTGGCGCGCACTCGGTTTCACCGGACCTCGCGAGGGATGCGATCGGGTTCGCGGGGGCTTCGGCCGGACTCACGACGGCGGTGCACGGCGGCTCGGGCCGGAGCGGCGGCGTGACCGCGGGGGCCTTGGCACGGACGGTCACGATCCTGTGGGCTTCGCAGACCGGAACCGCGGAGGATCTGGCCGCGGCGCTGACAACTCACCTGGTGGAATCGGGCTTCGCGCCGCGACTGCTGGACATGGATTCGGCCGAATTGTCCGATCTCACCGGGGACGTGCTGGTCATCAGCAGCACCTTCGGCGACGGCGGGCCGCCGGACAATGGCGCGGACTTCTGGGAACGATTGAACGACAGCGCGATCCGGCTGACCGGGATGCGCTACGCGGTGTTCGCGCTCGGCGACTCCTCCTACGACGACTTCTGCGGCCACGGCCGCAAACTCGATGAACTGCTCGCGAAACGCGGCGCGACCCGGCTGTTGCCGCGTGTGGACAGCGAGCCCGACCACGAGGACGCGTCCGTCGCGTGGTTCGACGCGGTGGCCGAGGCGCTGGCCGACAGTGCGGGCGCGCCCGGCGGACAGGACACGGCGGGCGGCGAGGCTGCGGGCCTCGGCCCCCTGACCGGATCCACCGGGTACGGCCCGCCGGGCGCCGAGTCCGACGGTCGAGGTGGCGATTCCGGATTCGGTGCGGCGATACCGGGCTGGGGCAGCGGCGGCTCGGCGCGACGGGACTCCCTGGGTGCGGGGTGGTCCCCCGCGACCCCTGGGCCATCGGTTGGCGGCTCCCCCAGGACCGGACACGACGCCTCGAACCTGGCCTGGCACGACACCTCGAACCGGGCGGGCGGGACGAGTCCGCTCGCCGGAAACTCGCGGTCCGCCACGGCGATCGCGCCGGGGCGGGCGCGCCCGGCGGCCGCGCCTTTCACGCGGAATTCACCGGTGCAGTCGAAATTGGTTCGCAATGAATTGCTTTCGCGCGATGGTTCCGGGAAAGAGGTGCGGCAGTTCGGGTTCGATCTGAGTGATCCGGAAATCACCTACGAGGTCGGGGATTCGCTCGGCGTTCGGCCCGCGAATTGCGAGTCGCTGGTGCGGGAATGGCTGGCGGCGACCGGTCTCGAGGGCCACCGGCTGATCGAGGTCGACAATGGCGAGCTACCGCTGGCCGAGGCACTGCGCACGCATTACGACATCACGCGGGTGAGCACGGATCTGTTGTCGTTCGTGGCCGAGCGCAATGCGAATCCGCGGCTGGCCAAGCTGTTGCGGCGGGACAATCGCAATGAGCTGGACGGCTATCTGTGGGATCGGCAGGCGGTGGACGTGTTGCGCGATTTCCCGGTGCGCGCCGATCTGGTGGAGTGGCTGGGCACGCTGAAGAAGCTGCAGCCGCGCCAGTATTCGATCTCGTCGAGTCCGCTGGTCAGCCCGGACGAGGTGCAGCTGACGGTCGGCGTGGTGCGCTACGGCGATCCGGCGGCCATCGGGTCGGCGGCCCGGCGCGGCGGCGTGAGCTCGACCTTCCTGGCCGATCGCGCGCACGCCGAGGTGCCGATCTTCCTGCAGCGGGCCCCGCATTTCCGGCCGCCGCTGGACCCGGCGGCCCCGATGATCATGGTGGGCCCGGGCACCGGCATCGCGCCGTTCCGCGGCTTCCTGCACGAGCGCCGGGCCCTGGGGTGCACGGGCCGCAACTGGCTGTTCTTCGGCGATCAGCACGCGAAGGACAATTTCTATTACCGCGCCGAGCTGGAGGACATGTTCCGTTCCGGGTTCCTGACCCGACTGGATCTGGCGTTCTCGCGCGATCAGCGGGAGCGGATCTATGTGCAGCACCGCATGATCGAGCACGGCGCGGAGTTGTGGGCGTGGCTGCGCGAGGGCGGCCATTTCTACGTGTGCGGTGACGCCGCGCGGATGGCGAAGGATGTGGACGACACCCTGCTGCGGATCGCGCGCATTCACGGCAAGTTGAGCGAGGACGGCGCGCTGGCCTTCAAGAAGCAGTTGGTGGCGGAGAAGCGGTACCTGCGCGACGTCTACTGACGGGTTCGATTCCGGCCCCCCGAATGTGAAACTGTGGTATTTGTAACTCGCCCGTCCAGTCTCACAGGCGGGCGAGCCGTCCCCGCGACGGCTGCCAGCAGCACGGAGGGCCGGGAGCGTGAACGGTCGGATCAGTCGAATCACCGGACGAATCGCGGTGGCGGCCCTCGCGGCCGCCGCGACCCTGAGCCTGGGCTGCGTGCCCGCCGGCGCGGAACCCGCCAATACCCCCGCGACCCCGGTCGCCCCCGGCGTCAGCGTCCCCGACTTCAAGACCGAGGACGGCTCCTACATCCAGAGCGTCGCGGCCACCGACAGCCGCCACGTCGTCTTCACCGTCTACTCCGCGGCCATGAACCAGACCTTCCCGGTCGACGTGCAACGCCCGGCCGATACCTCCACACCCGCGCCGAACCTGTATCTGCTCAACGGCGCGGGCGGCGGCGTGGACGCGGCGACCTGGCAATTGCGCACCGACGCACTGGATTTCCTGTCCGACAAGAACACCAACATCGTGCAGATCATCGGCGGCGCGTTCAGCTGGTACACCGACTGGATGCAGGCCGACAAGTCGCTCGGCGTCAACAAATGGTCCACCTACCTCGGCAAGGAACTGCCGCCGCTGATGGACGCGGCGCTGGGCAGCACCGGCAACAACGCCATCGCCGGAATCTCGATGGCCGGTCTGCCCGTGCTGAATTCGGTCATCTTCAACCCCGGCCTGTTCAAGAGCGCCGCCGTCTACAGCGGCTTCTTCCAGACCACCACGCCGCTGGCCCGCGAGGCCATCAAGATGGTCACCGAGCTCTACGGTGGCGGCAAGGTCGAGAACATGTGGGGCCCCGAGGGCGGCCCGATGTGGGCGGCCAACGACCCCACCCTGAACGCCGAGAAACTGCGCGGCACCAACCTTTTCGTCTCCACCGGCAACGGCATCCCGGGCGCGTTCGACATGCCCGGGTCGCGCGGCCGCATGGAGAAGCCCGAGGACACCGCCAAGACGGTCGCGCTGGGCTCACTCATCGAGGCCAACTGCGAACTGTCCACGGTGATCCTGCAGAAGCGCCTGGAATCCATGCGCATTCCCGCGACCTTCGAATTCCGCGGCAGCGGCACCCACATCTGGGGCTACTGGCAGGACGATCTGAAGGCGTCGTGGCCGGTGCTCGCGCAGGGTCTGTTCCCGCCCGCCTGACCGCCGACCCCACAGGCGCCGTCACCGCCTACACGACAGGCGGATTGACGCGCGCGAAGTCCCCCAGCCGGTAGTACGGGTAGTAGGGGTAGGGCGGGGTCACCGCGCTCACCTTGTCCAGCCGGGCGATCTGCTCGGCGTCGAGGCTCCAACCCACCGCGCCCAGGTTCTGGCGCAACTGCTCCTCGTCGCGCGCGCCGACGATGACGGTGGCCACGGTCGGGCGGCGCAGCAGCCAGTTCAGGGCGATCTGCGGGACGGTTCGGCCGGTTTCCGCGGCGATCTCGTCGAGCACGTCGACCACGTCGTAGAGCAGCTCGTCGTCGACGGGCGGGCCGGCCTCGGCGGTCTTGTGCAGGCGGCTGCCGGGCGGAAGCGGTTGGCCGCGACGGATCTTCCCGGTGAGCCGTCCCCAGCCGAGCGGACTCCACACCACCGCGCCGACGCCCTGGTCCAGGCCCAGCGGCATGAGCTCCCATTCGTAGTCGCGCCCGGCCAGCGAGTAGTAGACCTGGTGCGCGACATAGCGCGGGAAGCCGTGCCGGTCCGCGGCGGCCAGGGATTTCATCAGCTGCCAGCCGGCGAAGTTGGAGGCGCCGACGTAGCGGATCTTGCCGGAGCGGACCAGCGAGTCGAGAGCCGAGAGCACTTCTTCGACGGGCGTGCCCGCGTCGAAGGCGTGCAGCTGGAACAGGTCGATGTGGTCGATGCCGAGCCGTCGCAGCGACCCCTCGACCGCCGAGATCAGCCGGGCGCGACCGGATCCCGCGTCGGCCGGGCCCGGACCGGTGGGCAGGGTGGCCTTGGTCGAGATCAGCAGCTGGTCGCGGCGACCCCGGATCGCCGCGCCCAGCACCTCTTCCGAGGCGCCGTCCGAGTAGACGTCGGCGGTGTCGAACAGGGTGACGCCCGCGTCCAGGCTGATGTCCACCAGGCGGCGGGCCTGGGCGGCGTCGGTATCGCCCCAGGCCGAGAAGAGTTCGCCGCGGCCGCCGAAGGTGCCCGCGCCGAAACTCAGGGCCGGAACCAGCAGACCGGACGCGCCGAGCCGTCGGTATTCCATGATCACCACTCCTAACGGAACCATAGTTTCATTAACCCCGGCGACGCTACACTCGTCTCGCCACAAACGGAACTGGAGACCCGTTATGAATCAGGACACAGCGAGCCCCGGCTCGGTCCGCCCCGGCGGACGCACCGCGCGCGTCCGCGAATCCGTGCTGCGCGCCGCGGGTGACCTGCTGGCCGAACGCGGCTACGCCACCCTCGATCTGGCCGAGGTCGCCGCCCGCGCCGAGGTCGGCAAGACCACCGTCTACCGCCGCTGGCGCAGCCCCGCCGGACTGGTCGCCGACCTGCTCGCCGAGATGGCCGAAACCTCACTGCCGCACAGTGATACCGGCAGTCTGCGCGGCGACCTGCTCGCCAATGCGCGGCTGGTCGGGAAGACCCTCACCGACCCCCGCCAGGGCCGCCTGTTCCGGGCCGTCATCGCCGCCGCGACCAGCGACGACACCGCCGCCGCGGCGCTGCGCGCCTTCTACGACGCCCGGCTCACCGAATGGTCCCCGTGCGTCGAAGCCGCCGCCGCCCGGGGCGAGGTGCCGCCCGGAACCGACCCGCGCGCAGTGCTTTCCGCGGTCTCCGCCCCGCTCTACTACCGCCTGCTGGCCAGCGGCGACCCGGTCGACGACGCCACGATCACCGCCGCGGCGACGGCCGCCGCCATCGCCGCCGAACAGGGCGTATTCGTCTCCGGCACAGGGCGATCCGCGCGCTGAGCCTTCCGCCCCACCCCGATCGGGCCGCGGGCACGACCCCTCGCCGCGCCCGCGCCCCGGCTCCGAGCCCGGATCAGTCCCGGGTCCAGCCCGGGTCGCGGCCGGTCAGGCCGAGGACGCGGTGCAGTAGCGGAGCCTCGGCCGGGATGTCGACCACCGGTCCGAAGAGTCCCGGGATGCCCTCCCGCGGGGTGTCGCGCAGCATGCCCAGCAGCACCGCGAGATCCGTAGCGGCGGGGTCGTAGGGCCGCGCCGTGGCGCGGGCCAGGTCCCAGCCGTGCACGACCAGCTCGTCCAGCGCGAATTCGGCCATCGTCGGCGCGGGGGCGAGGACGCCGCCGACCTCGGTCTCCCCCGCCCACGCGTCCGGTTCGCGCCAGGCCGCCACCAGCGCCTTCAACTGCGCGGGAATGCTGTCGCGCCAATCCTCGGGCAGGGTCCCGGCGCCGGGTGCGGGCGGCTGGGAGCGGCCGATCATCTCCTTGGTGGCGCCCTGCCGGAAGCCCTCGGTGAAGCCGAGCACGTGGACCAGCATGTCGCGGACGCTGATTCCGGAGGGCGTCCGGCGGTCGAGGTCGGCGTCGGTGACGGCGGCGACCACCGCCTCCAGCCCGCCCGCGGCGGCTTCCAGATCGAATTCCGGTGTGGTCATGGTTCCTCCCGGAGGCATGCCGAACCGCCGGTGCGGCCCGGTCGGTCATAAGGACGGGGCGGGGCCGCGGAATTCATCGCCGCGCGTGCGAATGGTCTTGCACCGCCGCGCCGCAACCGGTTCGTTAGGTGCGATCAGCGGCGAAAACCGCTGGTGGGGAGGAGAATTGATAGATGAAGGGTGATCGTGTGGAGATCGTCGTCGATACCGGCGACGGGTCTCGGAACTACGAAATCGTGGCCACCAGAGCCGGGCGGCGGATCGAGACGCGCATCGCGCGGGGCATTGTCGAAGTCACCGAGGTGACGAGAACCGGGGGACCGGTCCGTACCGCTCGGTTCATGGCCGGGCGGGTGCTGGCACTGGTCGAGCACCCCGCCGAGGACGGTCCGCTGCCCGGCGAGTGACACCGGGGCGGTTGCCGATCGGGGGTACGCGGGGGATGCTCGACTGTATCGATCCCACGGCCCGCCGTGATCGATCCCACGGCCCGCCGTGATCGATCCCACGGCCCGCCGTGAGGCCCGACTGCACGGCCATATCCGGCAGAGAGGAGCCAGCGATGACCGATCGAACCGACGCGGTGCCCGAGGCGGACTACGTCGAACAGCACATTCCCGCTGTCCCCGACGACGAGTCCGATCCCGAATCCGATTCCGAGATCATCCAGGTGCCCGCCGACGACGCGGGCTGGACCGCGTCCGAGGGCGATCTCGTCGAGCAGTCGATTCCGGTCCCGGTCGACGACGACTACGACGAACCGCAGGGTTAGCTCGACACGCCCGCCCGCACGGTGGCGTGCAGTTCCCGCAGGCTCGACCGCTCGGTCGCGACCTCGAGCACGCGGATGCCGTGGGCGCGCCCGCTCAGCTCGTCGCCCAGCTGGGCCGGGTCGACCTGGCGGTGCGGAATCCGGTAGGCGGCGCACAGCGCGGCCAGATCCATGCCGTGCGGGGTGCCGAAGACCCGCTCGAACACGCCCGCGTACTGCGGGTCGCCCTGCTCGAGCAGTTCGAAGATGCCGCCGCCGTCGTCATTGGCGACCACGATGGTGAGGTCCTCCGGCCGCGGCTCGCCCGGGCCGATGAGCAGGCCGGACGCGTCGTGCAGGAAGGTCAGGTCGCCCATCAGCGCGATGGTGCGGCCCGGATGGGTCAGCGCCGCGCCGACCGCCGCCGAGACGGTGCCGTCGATGCCGGCCACGCCGCGATTGGACAGCACCCGGATGCCGGGGCGCGGGTGCGCGACCAGTGCCGCGTCGCGGACCGGATTGGACGCGCCGAGCAGCAGCTGGTCGCCGTCGCGGAGGGCGTCGAGGACCACGGCCGCGACGTGCAGACCGGTCGGCTTCGGATGTCCGGCCAGTTCGGCCCGCACCACCGAGACGGCCTTCTCGTTCAGATCCCGGCACAGCTCCAGCCATTCCGGCCGCGGTGCGCCGTGCGTCACCGCGCGGGTCCCGGTGCCCACCACATTGCCGGACACATCCGGCCAGCGCGGGCCGGTGGTCAGCGCGAACACGGTGACCTCCGGGTCGGCGAGCACCTTCGACACCTGCCGGTGCAGCGTCGGCCGCCCGGTGATGATGGCCTGCTTCGGCCGCAGCAGCGGCAGGGCCAGCGGATGCAGCGCCGGGCCGTGCATGGGCGCGGTCGGCTCGGACACCGTCGGCAGCGCCGCGAGTTCGGGGCGATGGCCCGCGCCGTGCCCGGAGATGACCACGGTGTCCGGGGTCAGGTCGATGTCGAGCGGCACGTCCAGGGTCGCGTATTGGGTTGCGGTCCAGGGCTGTTCGCCGTCCCGGCCGGCGGGCAGCCGATCACCGGCGGCCAGGTCCGGGACCAGCGGTTCGCGCAGCGGAATGTCGAAGTGCACGGGTCCGGCATTGCCCGAGCGGGTGCCGCGGGCGGCGGCCAGCACCCGGCACACCGCCGAACGCCACACGCTGTTCTGCTTCGGGTACAGCTCGGCGCCGGGTTCGTCCTCGGCCAGGCCCAGGCTGATGGCGGCGCGCACCTGGCTACCGAACAGCCCGAACTGCTCGACCGTCTGGTTCGCGCCGGTGCCGAGCATCTCGTAGGGCCGGTTGGCGCTGAGCACGATCAGCGGGACCCGAGCGTAGTTGGCCTCGAGCACGGCGGGCCCGAGATTGGCCACGGCGGTGCCGGAGGTCATGACGACGGGTACCGGGCGACCGCTCGCCACGGCCAGGCCGACGGCGAGGAAGCCGGCGCTGCGCTCGTCGATGCGCATGTGCAGCCGGAGCTTCCCGGCCTGGTCGGCGGCCTGTAAGGCGAAGGCCAGCGGCGCGTTTCGCGATCCCGGGCACAGGACCACGTCTCGCACTCCGCCGCGCGCGAGCTCGTCGACGACGACGTGCGCCTGTGCTGTCGATGGATTCACGCCTCCAGCCTCTCAGACAGCCGGGTCCGGCGCTGCGTCGGCCCGATCACACCTGTACCGAAAAGTTAGGGTTTGCTAACCTAATCGAATGGCGAAGCGCACCAAGCATGTCAAGCCCGAGCACCGGGAAATCCTCACCGCCGAAGTACTGGCCAGCAAACGGATCAGCCCGCATTTCGTGCGGGTCACCCTGGGCGGACCGGGCCTGGCGGGCTTCACCGCCATGGGCTTCGACCAGTGGTTCCGGCTCTTCATGCCCGGCCGCGACGGCGACCTGCGCCTGCCCACCTCGGCCACCAACCTCGGCTGGTACGCGCAGTACCTGATGATGGGCAAGGAACACCGGCCGCTGGCCCGCAACTACACCGTCCGCGACTACCGGGCCGCCGGATTCGGCGAGTACGGCAGCACCGCCGAGATCGACATCGACTTCGCCATCCACGGCGACGACACCCCCGCCTCGGCGTGGGCGAACACCGTCACCCCGGGCTGCAAGGCCGGACTGCTGGACGAGGGCATCACCTATCAGGCCCCCGACCACTGCGAGTGGACGCTGCTGGCCGGCGACGAGAGCGCGCTGCCCGGTATCGCGGGCGTGCTGCGTTCGCTGCCGCGCGACGCCGCGGGCGCGGCCTATATCGAGATCCCGTCCGTCGAGGACAAGCAGGAACTGGGCGAACCCGAGGGTGTCACGGTGCACTGGCTGATCCGCACCGACGCGCACGGCGAGGTCGGGGCGCTGGCCGCGGAAGCCGTGCGCCAGGCCGAGATTCCCGCGACGGGCGTCTACGCCTTCGTGGCGGGTGAGCAGAAATTGGCCGCCGGCGTGCGGCGGCATCTCGCGCAGGAGCGCGCGATCCCCAAGGCGGACATCGCCTTCACCGGGTACTGGCGGGTCGGCAAGTCCCAGGGCTGATCCGGTCGCGAGTGCCCCCGAACCACCTCGCGGGCATTCGCACATGACCTCACACGGACCCCGTTCGCGGCCCCTCGCCGGGCCGCGAACCGGTCGTTTGATTAACCAGCGTGACGCTGAACCAGGTCACCCAGACGCGGAAGAGCCTCGGCGACATGCTTCTTCGCCGACGAGCGCATGGAGTTGTAGACCTTGGTCAGCGCCGGACGCGACGAGGCCTCGGCCCGCGCGTCGGTCACGGCGAGCAGGGCGTCGGCGACCTCGTCCTGCTTGGAGACCAGCAGATCGGCGAACGAGCCCGCGCCGCCGTTCTGGTACTCGGCCCAGTACGGCTCGAGCTGCTCGACGAACTTGGGCACGAAGGACTCCAGCGCGTCACCCACGATCGAGGGGCTGACCTTCTTGATGGCGGCGTAGCCGCCCTTGACGACGAGGCCCGACGCGCCGCCCTTGTCCGACACCTCCTCGTCCAGAACCTTCTCCGCATCCGCGATGAAGGCGGGACGCTTGGCGTCATCGAGCAGGGATTCAGACAGTGCTGCAACCACTTTCAGGTTCCTCCGGGATAGTTTTTCGATGAACGAGCGCACGCAACTATACGCACCGGTGTCCCCGCACACACGATGCCAATGCGCCGCTACTGCCACAGCAGCAACAGCACTGTAAAGCACCCGCAATCGATTGGCAGCGTTTCACTTTCGGCGACTGTTCCCCGGTCGTTCATTTCCCCATGGGTAACAAGTGACCGGTTTGGCCTTCGGACGGTCCACCGGCTAATGATCAGCGCCCTTGTCGGATGGCCGAATTCCGCCGCCGCAATTCCGCGTGAGCTGCGAAACACCGCGCCGAACTGCGGTGGGTCTTCACCACGGCGAGAACCAGAACAGTATGTTCACTCCCGTGACCTTCAATGCGACGCTGTGGCGGCCCGTTCCGGGATTCGAGAACCTCACCGACATCACGTACCACCGGCACGTCGAGCAGGGCACGGTCCGGATCGCCTTCGATCGCCCCGAAGTCCGCAACGCCTTCCGGCCGCACACCGTCGACGAGCTCTACCGCGCCCTCGACCACGCCCGGATGACCTCCGACGTCGGCGCGGTCCTGCTCACCGGGAACGGACCCAGCCCCAAGGACGGCGGCTGGGCCTTCTGCTCCGGCGGCGACCAGCGCATCCGCGGCCGCAGCGGCTACCAGTACGCCTCCGGCGAGACCGCCGACACCGTGGACGCCGCCCGCGCCGGACGCCTGCACATCCTCGAGGTGCAGCGGCTCATCCGCTTCATGCCCAAGGTGGTCATCGCCCTGGTCAACGGCTGGGCCGCGGGCGGCGGGCACAGCCTGCACGTGGTCTGCGACCTCACCCTCGCCTCCCGCGAGCACGCGCGGTTCAAGCAGACCGACGCCGACGTGGGCAGCTTCGACGGCGGCTACGGCAGCGCCTACCTGGCGAAGATGGTGGGGCAGAAGTTCGCTCGCGAGATCTTCTTCCTGGGGCGCCCGTACACCGCCGAGGAGATGCACGCCATGGGCGCGGTCAACGCGGTCGTGGATCACGAGCAGCTCGAGGACGTGGCGCTGGAGTGGACCGCCGACATCCTGGGCAAGTCGCCCCAGGCCATCCGGATGCTGAAGTACGCGTTCAACCTTCAGGACGACGGACTGGTCGGTCAGCAGCTGTTCGCGGGCGAGGCGACCCGCCTGGCCTACATGACCGACGAGGCGGTCGAGGGCCGGGACGCGTTCCTCGAGAAGCGCGACCCGGACTGGAAGCCGTACCCCTACTACTTCTGACTCCGCGGGACTCGCGGGGGCTTCGGCCCCCGAACCTTCCGGTGTGGCAAACGACAAGCTGTCATGCTGCACTCATGGAGATACTGAGCAGTCGGGTCATTCTCCGGCCGAGCGATTACGAGCGGACCCTGACCTTCTATCGGGACGCGCTGGGGCTGGCCATCGCTCGCGAATATCCGGGCGGGACGGTCTTCTTCGCCGGGCAGGGCCTGCTCGAGGTGGCCGGGCACGGGCGCGCCGGCGACGCGCCGAGCGGGTTCGCCGGGGCGATCTGGTTGCAGGTGCGCGACTGCGAGGACGCCGCCGCCGAGCTCGTGCTGCGCGGGATCGCCATCGACCGCGCGCCCGTGCGCGAACCGTGGGGACTGATCGAGATGTGGCTCCGCGACCCCGACGGCGTGCCGCTGGTACTCGTGGAGATCCCGGCGGATCACCCGATCCGCCGGGACATCCGGGGCGACGACTGAAGCCCAGCGGTCCTTAGCACGAAGGTAACTGTGAAACACGTCCGGGGCACCGGTTAACAGACCGTAAAGGGTATGACGCAAACTGATCGGTGTGTCTGCCGAACTGCTCGTTCTGCTGATCGTTGTTTGCACAGCCTTGGCGTTCGACTTCACCAACGGATTCCATGACACCGCGAACGCGATGGCTACCTCCATCGCCACCGGGGCGTTGCGGCCGCGTACCGCCGTACTCCTGTCCGGGGCGCTGAATCTCATCGGAGCCTTCCTCAGTGTGGCCGTCGCCGCGACGGTGGCCTCGGGCATCGTCGACCTGTCGGAGGTGAGCGGGCGGGCCCTGCTCGACATCGTCTTCGCGGGTCTGGTCGGCGGCATTCTGTGGAATCTGTTCACCTGGCTGTTGGGTTTGCCGTCCAGTTCCTCGCACGCCCTGTTCGGCGGCATCATCGGCTCGACCCTGGCGGCGCTGGGCCTGCACGGGGTGATCTGGAGCGCGGGCAGCAAAGGCGTGGTCGCCAAGATCATCGTCCCGGCCGTGCTCTCCCCCATCGTGGCCGCGCTGGTCGCCTCCGCCGCCTCCTGGCTGGTGTACCGGATCACCCGCGGCAGCAACGAGAAGACCGTGTCCCGCGGATTCCGCTGGGGTCAGATCGGCACGTCCTCCCTGGTCTCGCTCGCGCACGGCACCAATGACGCGCAGAAGACCATGGGCATCATCTTCCTGGCGCTGATCGCGCACGGTTCGGCCAAGGCCACCGATCCGCTGCCGCTGTGGGTCATCGTGTCGTGCGCGGTCGCCATGGCCGCGGGTACCTGCCTGGGCGGCTGGCGCATCATCCGCACCCTGGGCAAGGGCCTGGTCGACATCGCGCCGCCGCAGGGCTTCGCCGCCGAATCCACCAGTGCGGCGATCATTCTCACCTCGGCCCACTTCGGCCTGCCGCTGTCCACCACGCAGGTGGTGACCGGATCCATCCTCGGCTCCGGTATCGGACGGCCCGGCGCGGAGGTGCGCTGGAACGTGCTCGGCCGGATGGTGGTCGCCTGGGTGCTGACCCTGCCGCTGGCCGGTGTGGTCGGCGCGATCTGCTGGGCCATCCTGCACGGCATCGGCGGCACGGCCGGCGTGCTGGTGGTGTTCGGGCTGCTGATCGCCATGGCCACGCTGATCTGGTTCCGCTCCAAGCGCGCGGCGGTCAACTCGCACAACGTCACCGCCGATTGGGAGGGCGCGCCCGCGCCGGCCGCCCCCGCGGCGCCCGCGTCCGCGCAGCCCCACCGCAATGACGACACCGTCGGCATCGGCTAGGAGACCGCGATGCACACCCTGCTCTCCAACCTCTCCGACCTGTGGCGAGTCGTGCTGGCCGCCATGATCTTCGGGGCCGGGCTGCCCACCGTCTTCGCCGTCGGCATCCGCTGCCGCGCCCACGTGGACGACGGCGCGACCGGCGCCACCCGCACCGCCGCGCTGATCGCCTCCACCGTCTGCTTCGCGGTGGTCATGATCGCGGTGGTGGTCGGTGTGCTCTTCATCGCACGCGGCTTCCTCGCCACCCGACTCGGAATTCACCTGCTCGGCGCGTGACGCCGCCTCATCGAAAGGCACGCTCGTGAGTACCCCCGAACAGCCGACCCCGCACGTCGCCGACCCGGCCGCCGCCGCGCCGCCGCGCCAGAACGTGCTGCAGAAGGTGCTGGACTGGCTCAAAGCGGGATATCCGCAGGGCATCCCACAGTCCGATTACGTGGCGCTGCTGGCCGTCCTGCACCGGCGGCTCACCGACTACGAAGTGCAGCTGGTCGTGGAACGACTGGTCCGGGATCGGGTCGCGACGCCCGATATGGAACGCGAGGACATCGAGCGCGCCGACATCGAGGCGGCCATCGCCCGAGTTGCCAAGGAGCAGCCCGGCGAGGACGATATCGCTCGGGTGGCCTCCAGGCTCGCAGCCGGTGGTTGGCCGCTGGCGACACCGACGTCCGACTGACCGCACTAGACGGAATGACACGATCGCGACCGTGAGCAATACCCTGCGAATTCTTCCCATGCCCACCGGCGCAGCGGTGGGCGAAGTATTGCCGCATCTGCGAGAAGCCTTGGAGGGCAACGGCCCGGCCTGGCTGCCCGTCCCCACCGCCGACCGCCGCGAGACCCAGCGCCTGAGCTCCAGCCTGCGGCCCGGCGAGGCCATCGACGAGGAAGTGGCCCTGGTGGTCACCACCTCCGGCACCACCGGAAACCCCAAGGGCGCCATGCTCACCGCCGCCAAT
The DNA here is from genome assembly GCF_053602115.1 of Nocardia sp. NPDC004582. Lineage (NCBI taxonomy): Bacteria > Bacillati > Actinomycetota > Actinomycetes > Mycobacteriales > Nocardiaceae > Nocardia > Nocardia sp. NPDC004582. The sequence goes on from NZ_JBSGCY010000007.1 coordinate 69,125, forward strand.
CTGCGGGCCAGCGGCGACGCCACCCACGAACGCCTGGGCGGTCCCGGGCAGTGGCTGCTGGCGCTACCCACCCATCACATCGCGGGCATCCAGGTGCTGCTGCGCAGCATTCTGGCCGGGACCGAACCGACCGTGCTCGACGTCTCCGGCGGCTTCCTGCCCGAAGCCCTGGTCGGCGCCATCGCCGGCATGCGCGGCCCGCGCCGCTACACCTCCCTGGTCCCCACCCAGCTGATCAAGGCCCTCGACGAGCCCGCCGCCACCGCCGCCCTGGCCGGACTCGACGGCGTCCTGGTCGGCGGGGCCGCCACTCCCAAACCCGTGCTGGACCGCGCCCGCGCCGCGGGCATCACCGTCTTCCGCACCTACGGCATGAGCGAGACCTGCGGCGGGTGCGTGTACGAGGGAGTACCGCTGACGGGCACCGAGGTACGCATCGAGGACGGGCGGGTGCTGCTCGGCGGCGACATGATCGCCAAGGGCTACCGCAATATCCCCGACCACCCCGCCTTCGCCGAACCCGGCTGGTTCCGCACCGAGGATGCGGGATTCGTCGAGGACGGCGTGCTCACCATCACCGGCCGCCTCGACGAGGCCATCATGACCGGCGGGCTGCTGGTCATCCCGCAGGTCGTCGAGGCCGTGCTGATCACCCACCCCGCGGTCTCCGAATGCGTGGTCCTCGGCCTGCCCGACGACCGGCTCGGCCAGCGGGTGGCCACCGCCATCGTCCCGGCCCCGGGCGCGGCCGCCCCCACCCTCGACGAACTGCGCGACCACGTGGTCGCCGAACTCGACGCCATCGCCGCCCCGCGCGAGCTCGCGGTGCTCGACGAACTGCCGCTGCGCGGGCCCGGCAAGCCCGACCGCGCCGCGCTGCGCCAACTCCTGCTGGCCGCCTCACCCCACTGAATCTCGGCCGACCCGGGCCCGGCCATCCACCGATGGACGGGCCTTTTCGCTGTTCAGGGCACCCTCGCGACCCCACGCAAGCGGCCCTTGCGTCCGCTCGCGACACCCTTGCGTCCTCGTGCAATCACCGTGCAAGCGGGGTGCAAGGCCCGGTCCGCAAGGTGTAGCCATGACTTCTTACACACCTGCTGAGACGCTCGCCATCGAGGCGGACGGCCTGGTCAAGGTCTTCGGGGAGCAGCGGGCCGTCGACGGCGTCAGTCTCGCGGTGCCGCGGGGGGCCGTCTACGGCGTGCTGGGCCCGAACGGAGCCGGCAAGACCACGACCATCCGCATGCTCGCCACCCTGCTGCGCCCCGACGGCGGCAGCGCCCGCATCTTCGGCCGCGACGTGATGGCCGAACCGACCGCGGTCCGCTCCCTGATCGGGGTGACCGGTCAGTACGCGTCCGTCGACGAAAAGCTCACGGCCACCGAGAATCTGGTGATCTTCTCGCGGCTGCTCGGGCTGTCCCGGGCCGAGTCGCGGCGCAAGTCCGCCGAACTGCTCGAGGAATTCGGCCTCACCGAGGCCGCCGACAAGGCGCTGGAGAACTTCTCCGGCGGCATGCGGCGCCGCCTCGACCTGGCCGCCAGCCTGATCGCCAGGCCGCCGCTGCTGTTCCTCGACGAGCCGACCACCGGCCTGGACCCGCGCACCCGCGCCCAGATGTGGGACACCATCCGCCGGCTCGTGCGCGACGGCTCCACCGTGCTGCTCACCACCCAGTACCTCGACGAGGCCGACCAGCTGGCCGACCGGATCGCGGTCATCGACCGCGGCAAGGTCATCGCCGACGGCACCTCCGACCAGCTCAAGTCCTCGGTCGGCCTATCGGCGCTGCAGCTCACGCTGCCCGACCGCGACCGCATCGAGGAGGCGCGAAACCTGGTGGGCGAGATGCTCTCCCGCGCGGCCGGCCGGATCGTCGAGGCCACCATCACCCCCGAGGCGGGCCGCATCACCGCGCCCCTGCCCGACCCCTCCATCACCACCGACATCCTGATCCGGTTGCGCGAGCACGACATCCGGGTCGACGAGATCAATGTCGCCAAGCCCAGCCTGGACGAAGTGTTCTTCGCACTCACCGGGCACGGCGCCGAGGACGACGACACCACCGACACCGAACGGAGCGCGGCATGACCACGACTCTCACCGCCCCCGCGGGGCGGCACGCGGCCACGGCCGCGCCCATTCCCGAAGTCTCCAACCACATCCCGTTCCGGCAGACCGTGGCGAACTCGCTCACCATGGCCTACCGCGGGATCGTCAAGATCAAGCACAATCCCGAGCAGCTGTTCGACGTCACCGTGCAGCCGATCCTGTTCACCGCGCTGTTCGCCTACATCTTCGGCGGCGCCATCGGCGGCAACGTGCACGACTACCTGCCGATCCTGATCCCCGGCATCCTGGTCCAGACCGTGGTGCTGACCTCCGTCGTCACCGGCACCCAGCTGCGGGAGGACATGGACAAGGGTGTGTTCGACCGCTTCAAGTCCCTGCCCATCGCCCGCATCTCGGCGCTGGCCGGCGCGCTCATCGCCGATATGGTCCGCTACGGGCTGGCCACCACGCTGACCATCGGCATGGGCCTGATCCTCGGTTACCGTCCGGCCGGCGGCGTCACCGGTGTGGTGGTGGCCGGACTGGTCGTGGTGTTCTGCTCCTTCGCGATCAGCTGGATCTGGGCGCTGATCGGCATCACCGGCAAGAGCGCGCCCGCGGTCCAGGGCATGTCCATGATGATCATGTTCCCGCTGACCTTCATGTCCGGCGCCTTCGCCCAGGTGTCCACCATGCCCGGCTGGCTGCAGGGCATCAACAAGGCCAACCCCGTGTACTACATGGTCGAGGCCGCCCGCGAGCTGATGAACGGCAACGTCTACAGCTCGAACCTGGCCTGGTCGCTGATCGGCTCGATCGTGGTCATCCTGGTCTTCGCACCGCTCGCGGTGCGGGCCTACATGCGCCGCGCCTGACCCGCACGTCGAACGCCCGCTCACCGAAAACCTCGGTGAGCGGGCGTTTTTCGTCGGTCCCGAGATCGGCGGGCGTCAGCGCACGGGGCCCAGCCCGCGCAGCGACTCCAGGATCCGCTCGGCGGCCTCGCGACGGCCCAGCCCCGCCACTGCCCGCAGCGCCTCGTCCACCCGCGCCTCGCCCACCCGGGACCGGTGCAGCTCGAGGTGCCGGGTCCAGCGCATGGACGGATAGTCCTGGCGGCCGAACACCCGCGACGACACCACCAGCAGATCCAGCCCGCGATCGACATCCGTGCCGGTCGCCACCAGGAAACTGCCGATCGCGCAGGCGACCGAACCCAGCTGCGGCAGATCCCAGTACTGGCCCAGCTTCACCACCGCGATGCCGCTCAGCTCCTCGACGACGGTCCGCATCTGCTCGGGGTGGCCGTGCAGGACGTGCGCGTCGATGCACACCGCGGCCAGGATCATGTCGCCCGGGCCGGGCACGGTCGCGCCGGTGGGCCAGGCCAGCAGGGGCAGCACCTGCCGGAAGCGGCGCAGCGCCGTCTCGGTATCGCCCTCGGCCAGTTCGACTTCCGCGAGCGCGGCCGCCACCACCGCCAGACGGTGATTGGGCTGGGTCACCACGGCGTCGGGCGCCGGGAGGCCGCCGTACAGGCCGCGCACCGGCTCCAGCGCCTGCCGGGCCGCCGCCGGTTCGTCCGCGCCGGCCAGCGCCACCGCCAGATAGCTGCGGATCTCGACGCTCTCGTCCCAGGCCCGGAACTCCTCCATCAGCTCGACCGTCCGGCGGTAGTACCCGACCGCCGTCGGGTAGTTGCCGGACTGACCGTGCAGACTGCCCAGGTGCTGGTAGGTCATGGCCGCGCCCCACACGTCGTGGTCGCCGTTGATGCGCATGGCGGTCTCGGCGTCACGGATCGAACCGTGCACGATGCCGTTGTTCTCACACATGTTGGCGCGCAACAACAATGCCGTGACCTGAATCGAGCGGTCGCTCGACCGCGCGCCGTACGCCAGCCGCCGGGCCAGCTGCACGGTGGTGCGGGACCGGGTCACCACTTCGCCGAGGAAGCGGAACACCGGGCTCATCGGCGCGCCGGAGGCCAGCGTGCGCCGGATCCAGCCGCGGACGGTCGCCACATCGCGCAGCCGCGGGTCACCGAACAGCATGTGCAGGCCCAGCATGTAATTGCCCAGCAGCTGCAGATCGGTCTCCGCCTCGAACTCCGGGCGCACCCGCGGTGGCACCGTCATGATGCGGCGCGACCAGCTGATCAATTCCATGTGCGCGCCGCGCAGCACCCACAGTCCGGCCAGCACCGGGAAGACCGCGTGCACCACCACCGAATCGCGGCGGTCGAGGGCGTCGCGCAGCACCGCGACCAGGTTGTCCTGCTCGTCGCCGAGCGCCAGCACCGCCGAAATCTGTTCGGGCGTCTGATATCTCACGACCGTGTCGAGGGCGAACTCCCGCGCCCACGCCGACATCCGGTCCATCACCAGCGCGGCCTCGCCGGTCAGCCCGATCTGCTCCTCGCCGAACTCGCGCACGGTTTCCAGCATCCGATAGCGGGTGCCGCCCTGCTCGTCCTCCAGCACGGTCAGCAGGGACTGGCTCACCAGGCCGTCGACCGCCGCGGGGACATCGCCGATCTCGGGATCGGTCAGCACGGTCTCGGCCGCGGCGAGGGTGAATCCCGCGGGGAATCGGCACAATCGGCGCAGCGCCACCCGCTGCGGTTCGTCGAGCAGGTTCCAGCTCCACTCGATCACCGCGTACAGGGTGCGGTGCCGCTGGGGCGAACTGCGATCACCGCTGCGCAGCAGGGCGAAACGGTGATCCAGGCGGGAATCGATCTCCTCCACGCTCATCGTCCGCACCCGCGCCGCCGCCAATTCGATGGCCAGCGGCAGACCGTCCAGGGTGCGGCAGAGCCGGGCCACCACCTCCGGGTCCAAGCGCACCGACGGGCGCACCGAGCGGGCGCGGGCCTCGAACAGTTCGGTGGCGGGCGAGCCGGCCGGGTCGATCGTCAACGGCGGCAGCGGATACACGGCCTCGGCGGTGATCTCGAGCGGCGCGCGGCTGGTGGTCAGCACCGTGAGCTGATCGCTGGCCCCGGCCAGGTCCGCGACCACCTCGGCGACCGCCTCGATGAGGTGCTCGCAATTGTCGAGAATGAGCAGGGTCGGCCGCACCGCCAGCGCCTCGTGCAACCGCTGACGGATATCGCGGCCGCGCTGCTGGCGCAGCAGCATGTTCGTCTCACGACCGGCATCGGCCACCCCGAGGGTGGCGGCGATCGCGACCTCGATCTCGGCGCGAGTATCGGCGGCGCTCTCCGGATCGGCGCGCAGCGACGCCAATTCCACCAGCGCCACCGCGGTGTCGTGGGCCAGCCGCGCGCCCAGTTCATTGGCGACCCGGGTCTTTCCGGTGCCGCCGGGGCCGAGCACCGTGGTCACCCGGGAGGTGCGGACCAGCTGCTCGAGCCGCTCCAGATCCGATTCGCGGCCCAGCAAGGGATTCGGCGCGACGCGCAAGCCGATGGCGGTGTCCCCCACCGGTTCCCGCGCGCCCGCCGCGTGCTGTGCGACCAGTACCCGGCGCAGGGAACGCACCTGCCCGGCGGTGACGGACGTATCGGTCAGCGTCGAATCCGCCTGCGCGCGAACCGCGATCGGCCCGGTGCCATGACCGTTCCGGCGAGCGACCCGGTCCGGGTCCGCAGGATCGACGGCCCCGCGCGCCGCCTCGGAATCCGGTCCCGCAGGACGACCCGTGCCCGCTTCGTAGGCCCGACCGGCCGCGTGGCCGTGGCCCGCTGGATGGTCCCGGCCCGCCGCGTACCCGTGGCCCGCCGAATAATCCTGACCCGTCGGCCCGCGCCGGCCGGCCGGATCGCTGTCGTCTGCCGGATAGCCCTGGTCTGCCGGATGGCCCTGAACCGCAATGATTCTCGTGTCCGCGCCGCCGTAGGTCGGAGTGGCGCTCCGCGGGGCGGCGGGCGCGCCGGGGAGTGGTTCACCGCGCAGGATGGCGGTGTTCAGCGCCACCAGCGCGGGGCCCGGGTCCGCGCCGAGCTGGTCGACCAGCCGGGTGCGGAGAGTGGCGAAGACGTCGAGGGCCTCGTTGACGCGGCCCGCGGTGGCGAGCAGGCGCATGAGCGTGGCGTGCGCGGGCTCGTCGAAGGGGTCGGCGGCCACGGCGTGCTGGGCCAGTTCGATGGCGGCGGGCAGGTCGCCGATGGTCTCGCGGGCGGTCAGTTCCAGTGTGTCGAGGGCGCGGCGGCGGGTCGCGGCCTGGGTGGCCAGGTCCTCGGCGACCGGTCCGGGCGGCAGGTCAGCGCCGGGTTCGCCACGCCACAGGGCGCGGGCGGCGGCCAGTAGTTCCAGGCAGGCGGCGTGGTCGCCGGCGGTATGGGCGTGGCGGGCGCGCCGTTCCAGCGACTGCGCCAGGCTCAGGTCGACCTGTTCCGCGGTGAGCATGAGCCGGTACCCGGCCGGACCTATCTCGAGCACACCGTCGGGCAGCGCCGAACGCAGCCGTGAGACCTGCGTATGCAGGGCGTTCATCGGCGCGCGCGGCGGATCCTCGCCCCACACCTCGCCGATCAGGGCCTGAGCGCTGCGGCTGCGGCCGGGGTGCACGGCCAGGGCCGCCACCAGCAGCCGGGCCCGGGCTCCGGGTACAGCGGTGAGCGCGCCGTCGCGGCGCAGGGCGATCTCACCCAGCAAGGCCACCAGGATCGAGTCGCCCACACCCGCCACCCGCGCGCTGCCCGCGCCGCTCGAACTGCCTTTTTCCGAATTCATTCCCAACCAATCGTAGGTGAGCGACCCGGCCGCCGCCGGACGCGCCGGGCCGCCCGCGCGGGTACCGGCTTACCCGAATCACCGGAGTCGCGGCCACCGGTTTTGCCGACGGTCGGCCGCCGCCGAGGCGTGAGCCACACCGCCACCGAACTGGGCGGGCACGGCCCGCGCCCCTCGCACTAGGCTGCGGTGCATGGCTACAGCAGCACAGTGGATCGAGGGCGCGCGGCCGCGCACCCTTCCGAACGCCATCGCCCCGGTGCTGGCCGGGACCGGCGCCGCGGCCTCGATCGGCGGGTTCGTGTGGTGGAAAGCGGTGCTGTGCCTGCTGCTTTCGGTGGCGCTCATCATCGGCGTCAACTACGCCAACGACTACTCCGACGGGATTCGCGGCACCGACGACGAGCGGGTCGGCCCGCTGCGGCTGGTCGGCTCCCGACTCGCGAGCCCGGCCGCGGTGCGCAATGCCGCCGTCGCCTGCCTCACCATCGGCGCGATCATCGGGCTGGTGCTGGTGTTCACCACCGCCTGGTGGCTGATCCTGGTCGGCGCGGCTTGCCTGGCCGGGGCCTGGTTCTACACCGGCGGCCGGAACCCGTACGGGTACAGCGGCTTCGGTGAGATCGCGGTATTCGTCTTCTTCGGCCTGGTCGCGGTGCTGGGCACCGAGTTCGTGCAGGCCGGGCGGGTCGACTGGGCCGGACTGGTGTGCGCGGTCTCGGTCGGCGCGTTCTCCAGCGCGGTGCTGGTCACCAATAACCTGCGCGATATCCCCACCGACACCGAATCGGGCAAGCTCACCCTGGCCGTGCGGCTGGGCGACGCCCGCACCCGCACCCTGCACCAGGTACTGATCCTGGTCCCGTTCCTGGCGCTGGCCCTGCTGGCCTGGCGCAGTCCGTGGACACTGGCCGCGCTGGTCGCGCTGCCGCCGGCGGTCAAGGCCAACGAGCCGGTCCGGTCCGGCGCGAACGGGCCGGGATTGATTCCCGCCCTCGCCGGAACCGGTCAGGCGATGCTGGTCTGGTCGATCGTGGTGGCCGCCGCGCTGGCCATCGGCTAGCCCGCGCGGACGACCGGTGGAGCTCAGTCCTCGTCGGGGACGAGAACGCCGAGCACCCAGTTCACCAGCGAGATGATGAGGCCGCCGAGCACCGCGGCCCAGAATCCGTCCACCCGCAGGCCGTACTCCGTGGTCTCGGTGATCTTCGCGGTCAGCCACAGCATCAGCGCGTTGATCACCAGCAGGAACAATCCCAGCGACACCACGATGAAGGGGAACGAGAGCACCTTCACGATCGGTTTCACGAGCGCGTTCACGATGGCGAACACCACTGTGATGGCCGCGATCACCAGGATCTTGCTCTGCGTGGTGTCCTCGGGGGTCTTGATATGGATATCCGTCACCCAAGCGGAGGCCAGCCAGATGGCCACCCCGTTGATCAGCAGACGTATCAGTAGCGTCATGCCCCGATCGTAGGGCGAGATCGCCGCGCGGGCCGGATATCGCGAACCGGCCGGACCGTCGCATCATCGAAACCCGCGCGGCGCCGGATCAGGCCGCGCGATCCAGGTAGCCCGACACCCCGTCACGCAGCGCCCGCACCGCGTCGTCGTCGCCGAGCAGGCGGCGGGTGACGGCATTGGGCGCGCGCAGCACCGCCAGCAGCATGTGCCCGGCCTCGATGCGGTCGTCCTTGCGCGACAGCGCTTCCCGCAGCGAGAGTTCGACGATCTTCTTGGCGTCCTTGGTGAAAGGGATGTGGCCGCGCGGGCCGCCTTCGGCGCCCCAGTACTTGCGCCAACGCGAGCTCTCCTCGGGCACGTCCGCCCGGTCGAGGGCGTTCTCGCCGAAGGTGGCCTCCAGGCTCTCGCGGACGACGTCGAGGTCGATGCCGATCGAGCGCAGCGCCTCGGCGTCCTCCGCGCCCAGCGGCTCGCCGGTCCGCTTGCGGGCCAGCGCCTCTCGCACACCGTCGGCGGTGAGGCCGTGCGCCGCAAGGATTTCCCGCAGGCCGTCGTCGGGGCAGGCCAGCAGGCCCAGCAGCATGTGCTCGACCTCGATGGTCGACGAGCACAGATCCCGGGCTTCCTCCTGCGCCATGACGACCGCGGTGCGGGCGGGTTTGGCGAATCGTTCGAACATCAGCGGATACCGCCCTTCCGGTTGTACTTCTGGTGGACCGCCTGCCGGCTGACCTCGAGCGCGTCGGCGATGGCCTGCCAGGACCAGCCCTGCTTGCGGGCGTTGGTGACCTGGATGGCCTCGAGTCGCTCGAGCAACCGGCGCAGTGCGAGCACCGCGCGGAGCCCGACCTGGGGGTCGGGGCTGCCGGCGGCGGCCGCCAGAGTCGTTGCTTCACTCATGAGTGTCAATTTACGTTGACACTCGCGGCGCGTCAACGAAAATTGACATCCGGAAGGGGGCGTTCGCCGTCAGCGGAAGGGGACGAAGGGGGCGTAGTCGCGCACGCAGCCGTCGGTCCAGTCCCACAGCTCGTCAGGGTCGGCCGGGACGCCGTTCTGCAGTCGCAGGTGCCAGCCGCCGGGCACCTTCTCCCACAGATCGCCGTCGCGGTCCTTGTAGAGCCCGTACTCGGACGGCTCCCAGGCGTTGATCCGCGTGCTGCGCTGCGTGGTGATGGCGCCGCCTCGCGCCGACGAGATCACCCATGGCCCGAATGTGACATTCACATCTCCGGCCGACCGCGGTTGCTGCCCCAACTCGACTCCCCATTTGTTGTTGTTTCAAACTATTGGAGCAGAACGGACTGCCCGGACCCCCGTCCAGCGGGGACCACACGGGTATCCGTCGGCAACCGCGCGTGTAACTGACGGCCATACAAGTAAGGTCTGCCTAAGTAATGGATGGAGTACCTACGTTCGGCGAGTACATTCGCCAGCGCCGCACCACCGCGAATCTCACGCGCCCCCAACTGGCCTGGCTGGCCAACCTCTCGGTGCCCTACCTGACCAAGATCGAAGGCGGCGCCAACCCCTCGCGACGGGTCATCGAATCACTGGCGACCGCGCTCAAACTGACACCGGTCGACTTCGAGTACGCGCTCGTGCTCGCCGAGGGTCCGCTGCCGCGCATCGAACCCGACCTGCCGACCGCGGCCGACCTGGACTACCTGGACCTGCTCAACCCCGGCATCGGCGCGTACGTCAGCGGGCTGTGGGACATCCTCGCCGTCAACGCCGCGCACCAGGAGTTCTTCCCGGAGCTGCTGGCCGGAACCAACTACCTGGAATGGCTGGTCTTCAATCCGATCTCCCGGACCGTCATGGTGAACTGGGACAACGAGGTTCGCATGGCGGTCGGCCGCTTCCGCATGCAACTCGCCCGCACCTGCGAGGAGGAGCGCGGGACCGAGATCCTCGAACACTGCCTGGCGGATCCGGATTTCGCCCTGCTGTGGCATTCCGACACGGTCGCGGTCGAACGCGGGGATCTCACCAAGTTGGTGCGGGATCCGCGCACACTGGCCATTACCGAGATGCGGATCAATATGTGGCGCACCCAATCCACGTTGCATTCGTGGCTGATGGTGATGGGCACGGTGGTCGATCGGCCCACCGCGGTGACCCGTCCGGTGGTGCGTCAGCGCCCCGAAACGTCAAGGGCTATTAACACTTCCGAGGGTGGCGTCACCCCGCCGAGACGCGCGAAAAACGTTGCGCCGGGTAAAGATCCGATGCCCACGACGCCGTTACAGCAACTCGATAGCAAACTTACTGATCGGTGACCAACCGATATCGGCCGACCTGTCGTGCCGTGCGAAAACTAGCCGGACCAAGTACCGGTGGCGATGAATTCGGTCAGCACCGCGGTCGGCTCGGCCAAGCTCAGCCCCTGGTCGGCAACCCAATCGTCATTGAAATAGGTTCCGGCATAACGGTCTCCGCCGTCACAGAGCAGGGTCACCACACTGCCGGTACGGTTCGCGGCGACCATCTCGGCAATCAGGGCAAAGGCGCCCCACAGATTGGTGCCCGTGGAGCCGCCCACCCGCCGGCCCAGTACCGCGCTCGCGTGCCGCGTGGTCGCCACCGAGGCCGCGTCGGGCACCTCGATCATGCAGTCCACCACGGTCGGAATGAACGACGGTTCCACCCGCGGCCGCCCGATGCCCTCGATCCGGGACGGCATGCCGGTCTGATAACCCAGGTCGTCGAGCTCGTAACCGCCGTAGAACGCCGAGTTCTCCGGATCCACCACGGCCAGCCGGGTCTCGTGCCGCTTGTAGCGCAGGTAGCGGCCGATGGTCGCGCCGGTACCGCCGGTCCCCGCGCCCACCACCACCCACTCCGGCACCGGATGGGTCTCCAGGGTCATCTGCTGGAAGATGGATTCCGCGATGTTGTTGTTGCCGCGCCAGTCGGTGGCGCGCTCGGCATTGGTGAACTGGTCCATGTAGTGGCCGCCGGTCTCGGCCGCCAATCGCGCTGCCTCGGTATAGATGTCGGGGGCGCGTTCGACCAGGTGACAGCGTCCACCCTGGGCCTCGATCAGGGCCAGCTTCTCCGGTGACGTCTTCGCCGGCACCACGGCCACGAAGTCCAGGCCCAGCATCTTGGCGAAGTAGGCCTCGCTGATCGCGGTCGATCCCGACGACGCCTCCACCACCGTGGTGCCCTCGGTGACCCAGCCGTTGCAGATGGCGTAGAGGAACAGCGATCTCGCCAGCCGATGCTTGAGACTGCCCGTCGGATGGGTGGATTCATCCTTCAGATACAGCTGAACGCCCCATTCCGGGGGCAGCGGGTAGCGCAGCAAATGCGTGTCGGCACTGCGCTGGGAGTCCGCGTCGATGAGCCGGACGGCATTGTCCACCCAGTCCCGGGGTGCGCTGCGATCGCAGCGCTTCACTGCTCGCCCTTGCCCTGCAGCCTCGAGCGCAGCTGGTCGCGGTCCGCGCGGCGCTTGGCGTCCACGGCGGCGATGTCCCGGTTCACCTGGGTGCGCAGCTTCTTGAACAGCACCAGCGACAGCGGCATGGCGATGAGCAGCGCGAACAGCAGGGCGACGATGAGGGGGATGGACACCTGCACCGCCGCGGCGACGCCCATGATGATCGCGGTGATGACGGCGACCAGCCCGAGCCGGGCCACCGTGTAGAGGGCCAGATTGCGCGCCAGGCTGCGGCCCGCACCGTCGGGTCGGGATGCTTCACTCACGCGGTCCAGACTAGGGGACGACGGATCGGGAAACGGCTGCGGCCCTCGTCCGCCCAGGTCAGACAGGCCAACCGGTCTGTATGTCGCTAGCCGTTCGCTGCGGCACGGCCAAACGTGACCGTAAACACATAACGGATATCCGTTTTGTCTATTACTTCCTCTTTACCAAAGCGAGACCGTTCGAACACCCGGGGGGTGCAGTGCAACGATGTCGCTACTGATGAGGGATCTGTCGAAACGGAAAGGTTTGCGAATGACTGCGTTCACCGCGGCGAGCCGCGCATTGGGTTCCGTCACCGGTCAGGACACCCTGCTCACCCCAGGCCAAGTCGCTGCCATGTTCCATGTCGATCCGAAGACCGTGACCCGGTGGGCTCACGCGGGTCGGCTCGGCTCCCTGCGGACTCCCGGCGGTCACCGCCGGTTCCGGGAGTCGGAAGTTCTGCAACTCCTGCGGTCCCTCACCACCGAGGCCCGCGTGTAGCACCGATTTTCACCGATTAACCCCCGCTTCACGTGCCGCGGGTACGCACTCGGATTACCCTCGTTGTCAGGAGGTGAGCGACGTGGCGTACCTGTTGGCACTCATCGCGGTAGTGACGATCGCGATGCTGTGCTGGAAGGCCTTCGGACCTCAGCGATCGGCCGGCACTGGCCCAGCATCCGCTCGGCGCGACCGCGTTATCGGTCCCGAAGACGATCCGGATTTCCTCGCCAGGCTCTCCCGGGAGCATCGCGACGGCGAATCCACCTGATTCACCGAAGTTCCGCCAATGCAGTAGCCATAGCGATATATGTGACCGTCCCCCGTGGAACCGCTTCGGCGCAGCCCACGGGGGATCGTCGTTTTTCCGGGTCCGGTCCGCGCCGCACGCGCGCATACTGGGGCAGTCCGGTTCCACAGCGGGGCCCATCCGGAGGTGCCTGATGGAGCGTGAACAGAACCTGTCGCAGGATGCCCGGCGCAAAGCCGGAGACCAACGGGCCGCCGCACGGCGAGCCGAACGGCACGGGCAACTTTCGGACATGCACCAGATCCGTGAGGAATCGGGCGCGGATTACGAGCCGCTGACCCGGGGCGAAGTGCGCATGGTCGACGTCGAACTCGGGGACTACGAGCCCGGCTGAGCAAACCGCGAGCCGCCACGGATCCGGAGCGCGTGATCGGTGGCGAACCACGCCGCCACCTCGGCGCGGCCACTCGCCCCGAGCTTGTTGACGATGTTGTGCACGTGCACCTCGGCCGTCCGCTCCGCTATCCCGAGCGCACGCGCGATCTGACGGTTCGTCCGGCCGCGCGCGACCAGCGCCGCCACCTCGCGCTCGCGCCTGGTGAGCAGCTGTTTCTCGGCGGCGCGCGGACCCGGGACGTCGAGATCGTCGAGCACCTCGGCGATGAATCCGAAGGCGTCGGACCGCACCCGGTCCGCCCCGATCCGGCGGTACTCGGCGAACGCGTCCGGACCGAGCGCGTCGGTCGCCTTGCCCAGCGGCTGTGCCAGCCACCGCGTTCCGAACGGAACCGTTCTGGTGCCCATCGTCGAGGCGAGTGCCTCAGCGGCACCGAGCAATTCGGCCGCGCGGGAGATCTCGGAACCGCTCGCCGCGATGACCGAAGCCACCAACAGGCCGACACCGACCCCGTACAGCCCGCCGACCTCGAGGAAGGAGACCAGGCAGGCCCGGGCTTCGGCGGTGGCCTCGTCGACCCGATCGGTTCGCCAGGCGGCGGCCGCCCGGATCAGCGCCGCCCAGCCCAAGGCTTCCCGGTCGCCGACCGCCCGCATGATCCGCTCACCCGCTTCCGCATCGCGGCCGGCGGCGCGGTACTGCTCCTTCCCGAGCTCGACACCCGCCAGCATGACCAGGCCCCAGCCGTAGGCCAGGCCTCCGGTCTCATCGCTCGCCGAAATGCGGGTGAGGGACTCGCGGATCAGCCGTTCCGCCAGCGTCAGATCGTCGCCGAAGGCGGCCGTCAGTCCCCGGTACTGCAATGCGCGCGCCAGACCGCGATCGTCGCCGAGCCCGCGGAACACCTCGATCGCGCGATCGAGCGCGGTCGCCGCGACCGCGGGGTCACCGTGGATCATCGCCAGGTCACCGACCCCGACCTGAGCCCAGGCGGTGAATCGATCGTCGACCTCACCCGGCATCGCGAGGGCCGTCGCGAGCCACCGCAGGCCCTCCTGGAAATGATCATGAATCTGCCAGAAGTGCGCCAGGGCGCCGGCCAGCCGGACCGCGGTCTCGGCATCACCGGATTCGATGCTGAAGGACAGCGCCGCGCGCAGGTCCGGGTGCTGAGCCTCCAGCCGGTTCGCCCACATCTTGTCCGCGGGGGTGCGGAGCGCAGCCCCGGCTCGTTCGGCGAGATCGCGACAGTAGGACGCGTGCACGCGTCGCAGTCCACCGAGCTCTCCCGATTCGCGCAGGTGTTCGCGGCCATAGGTTCTCAGCGTCTCCAGCAGCCGATACGGGACCGGTCCCGCGTTGGGATCGAACGCGACCAGCGACTTGGCGACAAGGTTCGCCAGACGTCCCGCGCAGTCCCCGTCCGGCCGCCCGCAGCAGACCTCGTCGATCTCCTCGATACCGAAGCTGCCCGCGAAGATCGCGAGCCGGTCGAACAGCTGCCGCTCGGCCGGACGCAGCAGTCGGTAACTCCAGTCCAGGGCGTCGGTGAGCGTTCGGTGATGTCGGATCCCGGCCCGGTTTCCCCTGGTCAGAAGCCCGAACCGATCATCCATCTGCGCCGCGATCGCCTCGACATCGAGCGACGCGGCCCGCGACGCGGCCAGCTCGATCGCCAGGGGCAGGCCGTCGAGATGGCGGCAGATCCGCGCGGCCGCGAGCGCGGTGGCCGGGGTCGTGGCCAGGTCCGGCCGCACCGCTCGCGCGCGCTCGAAGAACAGCGAAACGCTTTCCGCGCGAGCCACGACCGCCGGATCTCGATCACCGGCGGCCGACGGCAGAGCGAGGCCCTCGACGCGCAGCACACCCTCGCCGGGAATCTCGATGAGCTCCCGGCTGGTGGCCAGAATCCGCAGCCGTCCACAGCGCTCGAGCAACTGTGTCACCGCGGTCGCGACCGATTCGATGACGTGTTCGCAATTGTCGAGCACGATCAGCGCGGCGGACGCCGCGAGCCGGACGGCCAGGGAGTCGGTGAACGAATGCTCCCGATGCTCCGGCACGCCGACGGCCGCGGCGATCGCGCGCGGTACGAGTGCGGGATCGCTGATCGAGGCGAGTTCGACCAGCCAGCAGCCGTCCACGAAATCATCGCTGCGCGCCAGCGCCACCTCGAGCGCGAGCCGGCTCTTGCCGGCGCCGCCCGTCCCCGTGATGGTGACGAATCGATATGTCCGGAACAGCTCCTGGAGCTTCACGAGGTCGGTGTGACGCCCGACGAAGCTCGACAAGGGCATCGGAAGGTTGTTCAGCGGAGGGGAGAGCTCCCAGTCGCCAGGCGTCACTGCCGACAGCTGAACGATTTCGCGCATGGCCTCGGCCATTCGCTCATGCTCACCCTGCTGGAGGTCCACGTCAAGAACTGGCCGTGTGCCCGGGAACTAAGTGGTTTCCGCAATAGCGAGCCGGTGCGCCCCGGGCTGATTCTGATCCCGAGAGTTGAGCGCAGCCGGCGCTCACGATGGCATCGACGATACTGAGGTGAGAACAATGTCCTGGGCCAGCACACATCGATGGTGGGAAGCAGTGCGGGAGGTGGCTGAGGAAATCGAACGCCACGGGGATGGCCAATTGCCCTGGCGTCCAGAGTATGCCGGAGTGTTCGGCGACCCCGACGGACTGATCGCGGCGCTTCGCTACCGCTGGAACCTGACAATGCAGGCACAGGCGGACGAATGGGCCGGCGCGGACAGTGACGCGGACATACGCGCACTGATCGACGCCAATCGAGGGGTACTGCACCTGTTGCGGGCGGTCGAACGCGGCGTAGCGGTAACGGTCCCCGCGGCGGTGGTGCCCGAGCCGACCGCGGCGTGAATCCGTTTGCGGGACAGCCGCGATCGGGGCGGGACCGCGAACCGCCGCCCCTCGGGGAGGAGAGGTGCGGCAGTGCCGCACCTGCTCCCTCAGTGACTGACGGCGTCCTCCTCCGCCTTGCGGCGCAGGTTCTCGGCGACCTCGGCCTCCCAGGCCTCGTTGGCCTTGGTGGTGTCGACCTCGAATTCGAAGCGCTGCACCGACTTCGGGTCGATGTCGGCGACGTCCACGTAGAACTGGTCGTACCAGCGGCGCAGCTGGTAGACCGGGCCGTCCTCCTCGGTCAGCAGCGGGTTCTCGATCTTGGACTTGTGCTTCCAGATCTCGACGTCCTGCAGGAAGCCGTCGCCGATGCCCTTGGTCATCTTCTTGGCGATCTTGTCGGCCTGCTCGTCGTTCACACCCTGCGGCTTGCGCACCGACATGCCGTACTGCAGCACGAAGGCGTCCTGCGAGATCGGGTAGTGGCAGTTGATCAGCACCGTCTCGAGCTCGAAGCCGCTGTAGTTGTTGATCAGCGGATTGACCATGTACGACGGGCCGAAGTACGAGGCCACCGACTTCAGGGTGGAGTCGCCGCCGTACTGGGTGGCCATGCCCTTGTCCGGGCGGGCCGTCGAGTCCAGGTACTGGGTCGCGATGTGGCCCTCGAAGACGTTCTTGAAGTACGTCGGGTACGCGTAGTGGATGTAGAAGAAGTGGGCCATGTCGACCACGTTGTCGATGATCTCGCGGCAGTTGGAGCCCTCGATGATCATGGACTCCCAGGTCCAGTCGGTCCAGCCGTCGCCGATCGTCTCCAGGCCGTTGCCCTCGGCGTCGGTGAACGGGCCCTCGATGTAGGGGATGGTCACCTCGTCGGTGGGCGGGTTGCCCTCGTGGTCGTGCCACACGAACAGCTGGCCGTTGCGCTCCAAGGTGATCCACGAGCGCGTGCGCGCCAGCGGCGGCACCCGGCGGGCGTACGGAATGCCGGTGCACTTGCCGTTGCCGCCCCAGCGCCAGTCGTGGAACGGGCAGGCGATGGAGTCGCCCTTGACCTCACCCATGCTCAGGTCGCCGCCGAGGTGGCGGCAGTACGAGTCGAGCACGTGCAGTTCGTTCTTGCTGTCGGCGAAGATCACCAGCTTGGTCCCGAAGGCCGAAACCTGGTGCGGCTTCCCGTCACGGAACGTGCCGGCCAGTCCGAGGCAGTGCCATCCCCGCGCGTACCGCGTGGGCGCCTCGCCCACATCGATCTCGCGCACTTTGCGAACCCGGCCCTCCGGCGCCACTGCCATCTCGAGCACCCCTTCACTGAAAACTAGAACGTGTTCTAATCACTGTCGCTTAATACCGTACAGCGCAACGGCACTCAGGGGTAGTGCCGATACCGAGAAGGCCCCGGCACGGATGCGCCGGGGCCTTCGGGAAACAGCTGGATCAGTTCAGTCCGGCATACGAGTGCAGGCCGCTGACCACGATATTGATGATGAAGAGGTTGAAGAGCATCGCGACGAAACCGGCGATGTTGATCCAGGCGGCCTTGGTGTCACGCCAGCCGGAGGTGGCACGGGCGTGCAGGTAGGCGGCGTAGAGGACCCAGGCGATGAAGGAGCAGGTCTCCTTCGGGTCCCAACCCCAGAAGCGGCCCCAGGCGGCCTCGGCCCAGATCGCGCCCAGGATGACGCCGGCGCCGAAGATCGGGAAGCCGATGATGGTGGTGCGGTAGGCCAGGCGGTCCAGGAGCTGGGCGTCGGGGAGCCGGCGGGCCAGCTGGCCCCAGATATTGTCGGCCTCCGCGCCCGCGGGCTGCCAGATGCGGAACAGGAACAGCAGGCTCGCGATACCCGAGACCAGGAAGACGCCCGAACCGATCGAGATCACGGTGACGTGGATCGGGAGCCAGTAGGACTTCAGGGCCGGAACCACGGGGGCCGCGTCCACATGCAGCTTGGTGCCGGCCAGGAACAGCAGGATCAGCACCGGGGTCAGCAGGAACGACCACATGCCGCGGTAGCGCTGGTCGTTGAGCAGGACCAGGCCGAGCAGCACCGCGGCCGCGCAGGCCATCGAGATGAACTCGAACATATTGCCCAGCGGGAAACGGTGGGTCGCGAAGCCGCGCAACACGATCGAGGCCACGTGCACGCCGAAGCCGACGAACAGCACCGCGAAGCCCATATTGCCGAGCCGCTCGGAGAACGGCCGACCGGCGCCGCGCGGTTCCACCTTGCCGGGGACGCTCGGCGCGGGCGGCTCGGCCACCGGCTCGGAACCGCCACCGGCGGTGACCAATTCGCGGGTGGTGGTGGGCACCGTGCGGGTGAGGGCGAACTGCCAGACCAGCATGATCCAGACCAGCGCGTAGATCACGATGGCCGATTTGAATCCGAGATCGCTGTAGGAGGCGAGATTCTCGTCGATCGGCATTACTTCTCTCCCGTCAGCAGCCGCTCACGCAGGCGGTCGAACTCGCCGCCCCAGCCGGCCTGGTCGGTGCGGGCCAAACCACCCATTTCTACTACGGTACGTCGTACACCGTCGGACTCCGCGCCGGGGTACACCCGCAACCAGATGCGCCGGCGCTTCACCAGCAGCGACACCAGCAGGCCCGCCATCATGGTCAGCGCCGACACCAGCACCCACTGCTGCGCCGGATCGTGCGAAACCTGCAGGTTCACGAACTCTTCCGCGCCGTCGAAGGTCACCTTGGTGCCGTCGGACAGGGTCGAGGTCTCCCCCGGCTTCAGGTTCACCCGCTGTTCCTTCACCAGGCGGCCCTGCTTGATCATCTCCGGGTCCAGCGTGAACAGCGACTGCGCGCGGCCGGTGTCCAGACCGGTGTCGCCCTGGTAGATGTCGATGGCCACCGCGGGATCGTTCATCGCCGGGTACCGGGAGGTGAGCAGCTGGCCGTGCATGAGCGCGGTCGGCGCGAACAGGCCCTGGATCGCCACCTGATGCTTGCGGCGCTCCTCCTCGCTCGGATACATGCCGCCCGGCGGATCGATGCGCAGCACGCCCGAGGACAGGAAAGTGGTGGCGTCGTCCGGCTTCCACTGGATCGCCTCGGTGCGGGTCTGCCCGTTCGGGAAGGTCACCGTGAACTTGGGCGCGAAACCGTGGCCCTGCAGGTACACCCGGTCCCCGGCGACGCGCAGCGGATGATTCACCTGGATGGTGGTGTCGTTCCATTTGCCGTCGGCCAGATCGGCACCGGTCTGGTACTGGATGTTCGAGGTGAACATGGCCGCCTGACCGTTCTTCAGGTAGTCGGCCTTGAAGTCCTTGACCCGCACGCACATCGGGGTCAGCCCGGTGCCGTCGTTCACATTGCCCGCGCGGAACGAGTCGAACACCGCGGGCGAGGTGGTGCAGAAGCCGGGGCCGTCATTGGCGAGCACCACGACATTGCCCTCGTAGCCGAACAGCTTGCCGATCGCGATCGCCGCCAGCAGCCCCACCAGAGCGAGGTGGAAGACCAGGTTGCCGAGCTCGCGGGTATAGCCCTTCTCCGCGGACAGGGTCAGCTCCCCGTCGCGCTCGCCCGGCTGCACCACCGTGCGCCAGCCGCGCATCTGCCCGCGCGCCCGGTCCAGCACCTGCTCGGGGGTCTGCGCGTCGGTGCCGGACCAGTGGTGCGGCAGCCGGGACAGGTTGCGCGGAGCCTTGGTCAGCGGCGCGCGCAACGCCCGGTAGTGGTCCACGCAGCGCGGCAGGATGCAGCCCACCAGCGACACGAACAGCAGCACGTAGACGGCCGTGAACCAGAAGCTGGAGAACACGTCGAACAGCTGCAGCCGATCCATCCACGGACCCAGGGTCGCGCGGTTGCGGATGTAGTCGTCGACCTTGCCCGCGTTGAGACTGCGCTGCGGCAGCAGCGCGCCCGGGATGGCGGCCAAGGCCAGCAGGAACAGCAGCATGAGCGCGGTGCGCATACTGGTCAGGCCGCGCCAGGTGTTGCGGAGCAGGCCGAGGACGCGGCGCGGCGGCGACTGACGCGGCGGACGGGCGGGGGCGCTGGGGGTTTCGATGGTGGCAGTCATGTCAGATCGGCAGGGTCACATTCGAGACGAAGGCATCGCGGACCCAGGAGACGAACACGTCCCACGATCCGGTCACCAGGGCGATGCCGACGGCCACCAACAGCAGCCCGCCGGTCACCTGGATGGTGCGGGAATTACGGCGCAGCCAGCCGACGGCCCGCAACGCGGTCGCCGAGCCGAAGGCCAGGATGATGAACGGCAGACCCAGGCCGAGGCAGTACGCCACGATCAGCGCCACCCCGCGCACCGCGGTGGTGCCCTCGGTACCCGCCGACACCGCCATCACGCCCGACAGCGTCGGGCCCAGGCACGGCGTCCAGCCGAGCGCGAACACCGCGCCCAGCAGCGGGGCCCCGACGATGCCGGTGAACCGGCGCGGCTCCATCCGGGTGTCGCGCTGCAGCATCGGGATCAGGCCGATGAAGGCCAGCCCCATCACGATGGTCACCACGCCGCCGACCCGTTGCAGCAGTTCACGATTGAGGGTCAGCGCCTGCATGGTGCCGAACACGGTGGTG
This sequence comes from Nocardia sp. NPDC004582, assembly GCF_053602115.1. NCBI lineage: Bacteria > Bacillati > Actinomycetota > Actinomycetes > Mycobacteriales > Nocardiaceae > Nocardia > Nocardia sp. NPDC004582. The sequence continues at coordinate 89,619 of NZ_JBSGCY010000007.1, forward strand.
GCGGCCAGCACGAACACGACGGTGAAGCCCGCCACGAACAGGGCCGCCGCGCCCGCCACCCGCAGGCGCGCCGAATTGCGGCCCGCCACCGCGGTTTTCGCGTTCCGCGCCGACTCCACCGACGCCGGCGGGGCCTCCGCGCCGACCACGCCCGCCAGATACGACAGGTAGCCGGGCACCAGCGGCACCACACACGGCGACGCGAACGACACCAGGCCCGCCAGCAGGCACGCACCCAGCGCCAGCAGCAGCGGTCCGGACGCGGCGGTCTGCTGGAACGACTCCCCCACGCTCGCCAGGTAGGTCACGTGGTTCACGGCTCCGCCGCCAGTCGATCCACCACCGGCCGCAGGTCCTCGGCCAGCAGGCTGCGCAGGAACACCGCCGCCACCCGATGCTGCTTGTCCAGCACGATGGTGGTGGGGATGACGCTGGTCGGGAACTTGCCGCCGAGCGCGAGCAGGCTGCGCATGGCCGGGTCGTAGACGGAGGGGTAACCGACCTTGTTGTCGGTCACAAAGTCCTGGGCCTTGTCCTTCTGGTTGTCGCGCACATTGATGCCCAGGAAGGCGACGCCATTGTCCTTGGTCGCCTCGTAAACCTGTTCCAGCGCACCGACTTCCGCGCGGCACGGGCCACACCACTGGCCCCAGATGTTGAGCACCACGACCTTGCCGGGGAAATCGTCCACCGACGTGGTCTTGCCGTCGTGCATCAGATCCGGGCCGGACAGCTTGCCGATGGTGCCGCGCGCGGACGGCGGATCGTAGAAGATCTCCGTCTTACCGCCCGGCGAGACGAAATCGAAGGTGCCGCCCTGGGCCACCGCGTCCTTGCCCGCCGTCGTGCACCCGGCGAGCAGGGCCACCACGGCCAGCCCCGCCAGCAGCCCCGCCACCCGGCGCAGCGGGTGACGGACGAACGCGAGCCGGGACGCGATGGCCCCGCTCATGCCCCGGTCACCGTGGGATCGGAGGCGCCGGCGGGCTCGGAGTAGACGATGTCGATCAACGTATCGCCCTGGTAGACCAGCGAGGTCAGCGACGCCAGCGAGCACTGCCGGTGCCGCGGGTCGTGCCACAGGCGCTCACCCTGCAGGAAACGGCGCAGCGTCCACACCGGCAACTGATGCGACACCAGCACGGCCTCACGACCGGCGGCCTCCACCCGCGCCTTGTTCACCGCGGCCAGCATGCGGTGCGCGATCTGCAGGTACGGCTCACCCCAGGACGGGGTGAACGGGTCGCGCAGCTTCCACCAGTGGCGGGGCTTGCGCAGCGCGCCGTCGCTCGCCGAGACGCGCAGCCCCTCGAAGGTGTTGCCCGCCTCGATCAGATTGTCGTCGGTGCGGATGATCAGGCGGTGGCCCTTGGCGATCGGATCCGCGGTCTCCTGCGCGCGCTGCAGCGGCGAGGCCACCACCAGCGCGATGTCGTGATCGGCCAGCGAGCGCGCCACGGCCTGGGCCTGGGCGCGGCCGGTCACCGACAGCTGGAAACCGGGCAGGCGGCCGTAGAGCACACCGTTCGGATTGTGGACCTCGCCGTGGCGCATGACGTGGACGATGGTCTCGACGTCACTGGCCACGTCACCGGGCAGGATCAACCCGCCGTTGGTGCCGGGGGCGGCGACGGCGGTCTCGTCCGCGGCCGCGAATTCCGCGGCCACGTCGGCGGATTCGGCCGTCTCGGGCTCGACCTCGACCACGATCTCCGACGAGAACGACGAAACCGGCGTGGTGGCTTCCGTGGCGGCCTGCGCCGGGAGCGCGAACTCCTCGGCGGCCGACACGGCAGCCTCGAACATCGGCGTGGGGTCGACGTAGCCGGCGGCGGCAGTACCACTCTCGGTGACCGCCGATTCAGCGTGATCGACGGCGGCCACCGCCGCGTCGGCACGGGACTCGGTGGACGGCGCGACCGATTCGGCCGCGACTGCCGCGCCGGAATTGTCGGATTCCACTGCGGCCGAACCGGATTCGTCGCTCGAGCCATCGCGCGGACCGTGGGGATCCTCGGCGGATTCGGGCGCGACGACAGCGGCGGATTCGGCGTCGGGCGCCGCGGCCAGTGCGGCAGCGGCGGCGGTTTCCGCGGCCGGGGACACGGCGATGTGTTCGCCGGTGGCGGCGAGTTCACCCTCGGCCTGCCGGATCGAGTCCAGCAGGCGGGAGGCGTCTTCGGCGGAGAGGGGAACTTCGTGCTGGGCGGGGGCGGGTAGGCCCGAGTCGTGGTGGGCGGAGCTCACGCGGCGGATCCTTCGGGAGTGGCGGCCGCCGCGGCGCGGGCGGCGGCGGGGAGGGCGGCGGCGATGCGGTCGAACGCGTCCTCGTCGAGAGCGGCCGAGACGAACCAGGCTTCGAAGGCGCTCGGGGGCGCGTACACACCGGCATCCAGCAGCGCGTGGAAGAAGGCTGGGAAACGCCAGGTCTCGGCGGCCTTGGCGGCGGCGTAGTCGGTGACCGGGTTCTCGGCGAAGAACACGCTCACCATATTGCCCGCGAATTGCACCCGGTGCGCGACGCCTTCGGCGGTCAGCGCCTCGGTCAGCAGCGCGCCCAGGCGCTCGGAGTTCTTGTTCAGGGTGGCGTACACCGACTCGTCGGCGGCGCGCAGCGTGGCCAGGCCCGCGGCCACCGCGACCGGGTTCCCGGACAGGGTGCCCGCCTGATAGACCGGGCCCAGCGGGGCCAGGTGGTTCATGATGTCGGCGCGCCCGCCGAACGCGGCGGCGGGCAGGCCGCCGCTCATCACCTTGCCGAAGGTGTACAGGTCGCCGGCCACGCCGTCGAGCCCGAACCAGCCGGAGTGGCTGACCCGGAATCCGGTCATGACCTCGTCCATGATCAGCAGCGCGCCGTGCTCGGAGGTGAGCCGGCGCAGCCCCTCGTTGAAGCCCGGGAGCGGCGCGACCGCGCCCATGTTGCCGGCGGCGGCCTCGGTGATGACGCACGCGATCTCGCCCGGGTGGGCGGCGAAGGCGGCGGCCACGGCCTCGAGGTCGTTGTAGGGCAGCACCAGGGTGTCGGCGGCCTGGGCGCCGGTGACGCCGGGCGAGGTGGGCAGACCCAGGGTGGCGACGCCGGATCCGGCGTCGGCCAGCAGCGCGTCCACGTGCCCGTGGTAGCAGCCGCTGAACTTCACGATCTTGGTGCGGCCGGTGAAGCCGCGGGCCAGCCGGACCGCGCTCATGGTGGCCTCGGTGCCCGAGTTGACCAGGCGCACCCGGTCGACGGGAGCGACCCGGGCCGCGATGGCCTCGGCCAGTTCGATCTCGGCCTCGGTCGGCGCGCCGAAGGACAGGCCGCCGGTGGCCGCCCGCCGCACGGCCTCGACCACCGCCGGGTGCGCGTGCCCGAGGATCATCGGGCCCCACGAGCACACCAGGTCCACGTAGTCGTTGCCGTCGGCGTCGGTCAGCGTGCACCCGCGCGCGGAGGCGATGAACCGCGGCGTGCCGCCCACGGAATTGAACGCCCGCACCGGCGAATTGACGCCGCCGGGAATGACCGCCGCGGCGCGTTCGAAAAGGTGGGCTGAGACCGGGACCGACGCCTGGCTCACACGCGGAGAAGAACTCACGGCACCCAGTCTCTCAGCCGCCCCCGCCTCCGTCGACGACAGGGTGTAGTCGAGTGGCTCTTCCCACAGCCAACCCGCCATCTTCGCACCCCGGTCCGAACCGCGCATCCCGAAGGCCGACGGCTGAGATCATGGGAGCCGGCGGCCGGGTCCTCGACGATGCGGATCGGAGCAACACGCCGAAGTGAGATTCGGACAACGTAATTCGCTACCAGATAGCTGATGCGTAAGGTCTCGACGTAGGAAACGGCTTCGGAGAGAGGGCGGGACGTATGCGGGTCGTTCGGTTCGGGGTTGGGATCATCGCGGTGACGGCCGGGCTGGCCGCCGCGTCCGGAGTGGCGCAGGCCGGGGTGCCGGTGGTGCAGCCCGATCAGGGGCGGGTGGGGGTGGCACTGTCGCATCAGGAGACGGTGGCCATCGCCGATGGACCATTACCCGCGGTGATCAGCATGTTCGTGCCATTGAGCCGGATGGGCGCGGGCCTGCAGCCCGACACCACCATCTACAAGGACGACAAGGGCGGCGTGCACGCCTCCCTGCGTCAGGTGATGATGGAGGCCGCCGATCACCCCGACGGCACGGTGACCCTGTTCGTGAACCTGCCCGGCACCAAGGGCGGTCGCGTGCTGGATGTTTACCAGAACTGGAACTGAAGCGGAGACGGCGGCGCGGTCTGCGGTCGCGCCGCCGCACCCCCCGCTACGAGAGCGGAATCCCCAGGCAGAATGCCGCCCATCCGGTGGACAGCAGGCAGTTCAGCTGGGGCGGTAGTAGGTCTTGCCAGGACAACGACGTCGCCACCAACGGTGACCGGTAATCCGGGACGGTATCGACCGGGGCCGCGGCGGCCGGAACCGCGACCACAGCGCCGACGAGCCCCGCGGCCAGCACCGCGGCGGCGATGCGTTTCACGAGTTCTGTGCGCTTCATGCCCACGATTCTCCGCGCCGGCCCGCGACGACCAAGGCGAAACCCGACTTCGCACCCCTCACTACGGTGTGTCGGGCCAGGCTCGCCGTACGCCGTCGATCAGCGACAACCCGGCCATGATCACCAGCGCGGCGGACCCCGCCAGCCACGGCCCGACGTAGCGGGTGGCGCTGAACGACGGCGCCTCGCCCTGCGCCTTGAACACCGTGGTCTGCACGCCGTGCCGCCAGCACCACACCGCCGCGACCGCCAGCACCGGCACCAGCACGATCTCGGCCGCGATCGTCAGCCATCGCGTCACAGCGCCTCCTGAGGCTCGTCGTCGGTCCCGCGCGGGCGGCCCAGGGCCTCGGTCAACGCCGCGCGCAGCGTGACATGGTCGCGCGCCCACGCCTGCACCAGGCGGCCGTCGATCAGCTTCAGGCCGATTCCCTTGCGCCGCCGCGGTACTCCGGTCAGTTCGCCCAGCGCCCGCGCGGACTGCCAGTCCTCATAGTCCCAGGACTCGTCGTCCTCTGCGGGCAGCACCTCGGCGATGTCGCGCAACGGCACCACCTCGGTGCCCTCGCGCAGCTGCTCGGGGGTCAGCTCGACGCTGATGTGCCGCTTGCCCGCGATCACCTGCAACCAGACGAACCCGGCCAGCAGCACGGCGCAGAAGGCGAGCCCGAACCAGTGGATGTCGCCGCCGCGAAACAGCTCGATGACCAGGATGATCGCGCACAGCGCGGGTCCGTAGGCGATGGACCGCCAGCGCGCGCCGGGTTCGGAGAACAGCACGGCCCCGGGGGCGTTGATGGCCTCACTCATAGGTCGAGCGTAAGGATCGCGGAACGGCTCAGTGGGCCAGGCCCGGAATCAGCAGTACGGCGAGGGTCAGCAGGCCGAAAAGGAACAACAGGCTCAGCACCGCGACATCGCGCCGCAGGCTGTGCGGCTGCTGGATCACCACTCGCATCGTTGCTCCGCCTTCCCGGGGGGCTCGAGGCGCATGACGTAACGCGCGACGGCCGACTTCCGGTTCCCGAAATAGTTGTGACTGCCCTCACCATAACCCGTTGTTACTCCCGTAACAAACTCGGCGGTAACCTAGCGCGGTCCGGGCCGGAAGTAGGCCTCGGATTCGCTTCGGTAGCAGAGGAATACGGCCCCGCCCGCGAGCACCGCCTGCACGATGCCCGCGCCGCCCGCGACCAGCGCGGCCACGCCGCCCTCCTTGGCGCCGAGACCGAACAGCGTGCCCGCCGCGCCGAGCACCAGGAAGATGCCGAAACCGGTGAGAACCGCTCGGGCCCAGTTCTTTCCGCGCCCCAGCTGCCACACCACCGCCACCCCGGCCCCGGACAGCACCAGCCAGAACACCGCGACCAGTACGAACACGACGGCGGCCCAGACCTCCACCTGCGCCAGCGTGACCGCCGGTTGCTGTTCCTTGACCTGGTCGAACATCTGCCGCGCCAATTCGTTCCGCTGCCCGAACTGCGCGATCAGCGAGGCGATCAACTGCACCAGCCCGACCCCGAGCGCGGCGTACCAGAGCTGGCAGGCGGTGCCGACGTCCTCGGGCACCGGGCGCGCCGGAAGATTCGGCGGGACCATGGGATTCACGATCAGAGCTACTCGTTCCGGTTCAGGCCAGCCAGTGCGCGGCCTCGGTGGCCCAGTAGGTCAGCACCATGTCCGCGCCCGCGCGCCGGATTCCGAGCAGTGATTCCAGGATCGCGCCCTTGCGGTCGATCCAGCCGCGCTCGGCGGCCGCGGTGATCATGGCGTACTCACCGGAGATCTGATATGCCGCCACCGGCACGGTGGACCGGTCCGAAACGTCGCGCAGGATATCCAGATACGACATGGCGGGCTTCACCATCACGATGTCGGCGCCTTCGAGCAGATCCAGTTCCAGCTCGCGGATCGCCTCCCGGCGGTTGGCCGCATCCTGCTGGTAGGTCCGCCGATCACCCTGCAGCGAGGAGCCGACGGCCTCCCGGAACGGGCCGTAGAACGCCGAGGCGTACTTGGCGGCGTAGGCGAGGATGCCGGTGTCGGTGTACCCGGCGGCGTCCAGGCCCGCGCGGATCGCGCCCACCTGGCCGTCCATCATGCCGCTGGTGCCGAGCAGGTCGGCGCCGGTCGCGGCCTGCGCCAGCGCCATCTCGACGTAGCGGGTGAGGGTGGCGTCGTTGTCGACCGCGCCGCGCTCGTCGAGCACGCCGCAGTGGCCGTGGTCGGTGAACTCGTCCAGGCAGGTGTCGGCCATGACGACCGTCGAGTCGCCGACCTCCGACACCAGCGCGGACAGGCCGCGGTTCAGGATCCCGTCCGGATCGCTGGCCCCGCTGCCCCGCGCGTCCTTGTCCTCGGGCTTGGGCACGCCGAAGAGCATGAGCCCGCCCACGCCCGCGGCCACGGCTTCGGCGGCCGCCTTGCGTAGCGAGTCCATCGAGTGCTGGAAAACGCCCGGCATGGAAGAGATCTCACGCGGTTCGCCGATACCGTCGGCGACGAACATGGGCAGAATCAGGTGCCGCGGCTCCAGGCTGGTCTCGGCGACGAGCCGACGCATGGCGGGAGTGCGGCGCAACCGCCGAGGGCGGTCCATTCCGGTCATGCTCGCATGATATGCCCGGCTCGGGACGGGGGTGCGCGCGCCTCCGCGCCCGGGCCGGGTCGTGCGCGAAAGTCATTGTGAGCAGCCGATTTTGTCGGTGGGGCCGAGTAGAATCGAAGATGTGTTCGAAGGAACCGCATCGCCCGGCCAGGGATGGATATGGCCGCGATCGGGGTGCGGTTCCGGACCGCGACGGGAGGATTGGCCGTGCTCGCAGCCGTTACCAGCATGTCCGGCAAGGTGAACCAGGGCGCCGGGGTTCCGAAGAAGGGGGAGGTCATCGATCACGCGTGGCGGCCGCTGGCCAAGCAGCCGCTGCCGGCGGGGCGTCCGCGCACGTGGTACGTCTCGCACAATCGGCGATTGAAGGCCATGCGGCTGGCCATCGCGCTGCTGGATTCCGGGTCGTTCGGGCCCGATCAGGCGACCAACGAAAAGATCAGGGAGACAGCCGAAGTCATCGGCGTGCACCGGCCCTCGGACGCGACCTGCCGCATGGTCCGCCGCCTGATGGCCGCCCAGCGCTGACACCGCGCGGGCGGGCGGCGGAGACCGGCGAGGTGGTCTCCGCCGCGACCGCGCGGTCCGGTGCGTGATGTCAGGACGGTAGCCGCGGCCGAACCGAAAGGGAGGACACCACTTTCATGGACGCGGCCTCCGGGGGCGCGAGAACGCCGCGGGCCCCGCATCCGAGGGATGCGGGGCCCGTCCAGACGGTCACACGGCCGGATTCGCGGCACGACCCCGCCGGTTTCGCGGCGGTGTCGCGGCCGGGATCAGCGGCTGCGACGGCTCTTCTTGCGCGGCGGGGGCAGCAGGCCCTCGGCGCGCAGGTGGGCGGCGTGCTCGGCGAGCGCCTCGACCAGCGGGCCGACCTGAGCCACCTCCGGCTGCACGTCCACGCGCAGGCCGAATTCGATGGCGGTCTCGGCGGTCTTGGGTCCGATGCAGGCCACGATGGTGCGGGCGTGCGGCTTGCCGGCGATGCCGACCAGGTTGCGGACCGTGGAGGACGAGGTGAACAGGACCGCGTCGAAGCCGCCGGTCTTGATCATCTCGCGGGTCTCCGCGGGCGGCGGGGAGGCGCGCACGGTGCGGTAGGCGGTGACGTCGTCGATCTCCCAGCCGCGGTCGCGCAGGCCCTCGGCGAGGGTCTCGGTGGCGATGTCCGCGCGCGGCAGCAGCACCCGGTTGACCGGGTCGAAAACGTCGTCGTAGGGCGGGAAGTCGGCCAGCAGGCCCTCGGAGGACTGCTCACCGGACGGCACCAGCTCGGGGTTGATGCCGAAGGAGCGCACCTTCTCCGCGGTGGCCTCGCCGACGCAAGCGATCTTCACGCCGCTGAAAGCGCGGGCGTCCAAGCCGAATTCGCCGAACTTCTCCCAGACCGCGCGCACCGCGTTGGTGGAGGTGAACACCACCCACTGGTAGCGGCCGTCGACCAGGCCCTTGACCGCGCGCTCCATCTGGGCGGGGCTGCGCGGCGGCTCGACCGCGATGGTCGGGACCTCCATCGGGATGGCACCGTGGTTGACGAGCTTCTCGCTCATCTCGCCGGCCTGCTCCTTGGTGCGCGGCACCAGCACGGTCCAGCCGTACAGGGCGCGGGACTCCCACCAGGAGGTCTTGGCGCGCTTGTCCACTTCCTTGCCGACCGTGACCACCAGCGGGCCGACCAGTTCGGAAGCGGCGTTGTTCAGGGTCGCCAGAGTGGCGTCGATGGTGCGCTGCTGGCGGGTGGTGCCGCGCACCGTCACCGCGACGGGGGTCTGCGGCGCCAGGCCGTGTTCCACCAGCGCCGAAGCGGTCTCGGCCAGGTGGCCGGAGGTGGCGTGCAGCACCAGCGGGCCGGGCGCGGCCGCGACGGCCGCCCAGTCCACCTCGCCGCGGACATCCACCACGGTGTGGCTGGAGCCGAGTTCGATACCCGCGTAGGCGGGCACGGTGGTGCCGGCCGAGAGGCCCGGGAGCACCTCGAAGCTCAGATGCGAGCGGGTGACGGCGTTGATCTCCTGGATGACCGAGTCGGTGGTCATCGGGTCGCCGGAGACCAGGCGCACCACGTCGGAGCCGCCGCGGGCCTCCGCGATCAGGGTCTTGGCCACTTCGGCGGCGTCGCCCAGGGCGGGGCGCACGTCCACCGGGCGGGTCCCGTCGGCGCTCTCCTCGACCGCGATGCCGATCAGGGCGAGCACGCCCTTGTCGACGTCGGGATCGGTGAAGGCCAGCGTCGCCCGGCCGAGCACCTCGCGGGCCCGCACGGTCAACAGCGCCGGGTCACCGGGCCCTGACCCCACGAAAAGGATCCGACCGGGATTCTTCTTCGTCACTCGGCTCATCGGCTGTTCTCCATTGGGCTGGGATTGCTGTCGTCGGTGAGCTCAGCGGATTCCTCTGTGACGCTGAGCAGTTCGCGCGCCCCCAGCTCCAAGAGCTCGCGCGCCAGTGCCCGCCCCAGGTCCGCGGCATCCGCGACCGGTCCGACCACTGAAGCCCGGATCACATCCGAGCCGTCGATCGCCGCCGCGCAGGCGCGCAGCGACAACTCCTCCACCACCCGGCCGTCGTCGTCGAGCGATTCGACGACCTCGGCCAGCGCACCGATCGGCGCGGTACAACCGGCCTCCAGATCGGCCAGCAACGCCCGCTCCGCGGTGATCGCGGCGCGAGTGCCGGGATCGTCGAGGGCGGACAGGATGGTCACGAGTTCGGTGTCCTCGGTGCGGCATTCGACGGCCAGCGCGCCCTGCGACGGGGCGGGCAGCATCTGCACCGGTTCGAGCGATTCGGTGACGACGTCCAGGCGGTCGATGCGGGCCAGCCCGGCCCGCGCCACCACCACGGCATCCAGTTCACCGGAGGAGACCTTGCCGATCCGGGTGTCGAGATTGCCGCGCAGCGGCACGATCTCGATGCCCAGGCCCAGCGCCTTCAGCTGTGCGGCGCGCCGCGGCGCGGAGGTGCCGACCTTCGCGCCCGGGGGCAGCTCGCCCAGCACCAGGCCGTCGCGCGCCACCAGCGCGTCGCGCGGATCCTGCCGAGGCGGGATGGCGGCGATGTCGAAGCGCGGATCCTGCGCGGTCGGCAGATCCTTGTACGAGTGGACCGCGATATCGACCGTGCCCGCGGCCAATTCCTCGCGCAGCGCGGCGGTGAACACGCCCACGCCGATCTTCTGCACCGGATCGGTGGCGTTCTGGTCGCCGGCGGTCTTCACGATGACCAGTTCGGCCTGCTGGCCGTTGGCGATCAGGGCGTCACGCACATGCCCGGCCTGGGTGAGGGCCAGCAGACTGCCGCGCGTGCCGATGCGCCACGGGGCGTCGACCGTTCCGCGAACGGTTATGTCGTTCTCGTGCACCATTGCTCCGGTCATGCGGTGTGCCCCTGTTCGTCCCCCGGGTGGGCGGCGGTGAAATCATCGGCCAGTTCGCCCTGCAGGGCGGAGATCTCCATCGGCGCGGCAACCGCTTGCGCCGCACCGGGTTTGAGTTCGAACAGCTCGCGCAACGCCTCGGCGTAGCTGTCCCCGCCGGGCGTGGAGGCCAGCTGTTTGACCCGCACGGTGGGCGCGTGCAGCAGTTTGTCGACCACCCGTCGCACGGTACGGGCGACCTCGTCGCGTTCGGTGGATTCGAGGCCCGGTAGTCGGGAGTCCAGGCGCAACAGCTCGGCCTCGACCACGTCGGCGGCCATCTGGCGCAGCGCGGCCACGGTCGGGGTGACCTCGGCCATGCGCTGTCCGGCAAGGTATTTGGCGAGTTCGTCGGCGACGATGGTGCGCGCGGCGGCGGTGTCGTCGGCGGCCGCGCCGGCCGACGGATCGCGCTGCAGCGTCTCGATGTCGATGACGGTGACCCCGGGCAGTCCGGCGACCGCGTGGTCCACGTCGCGGGGCAGGCCCAGGTCGCAGATGACCAGTTCCTCGGCGCCCGGCTTGGCCGACAGTGCCCGGTGCACATCCGCGAGGGTGACCACGGTGCCCACCGCGCCGGTACAGGTGATGACCACGTCGGCGGCGGCCATGGCCTCGGCCAGCCGGTCCATCTCGATGGCCTCGGCCTCGACGCCGTGCATGGTGGTGGCCGTGTTGGCCAGCCGCTGCGCCTTCTCCAGGGTCCGGTTCACCACGATGACCTTCGCGGCCCCGCCGCGCGCCAGCTGCGCCACCGCGAGCCCGCCCATCGCGCCCGCGCCCAGCACCAGCGCGGTGCGCCCGGTCAGCGGGCCCTGCACGGCGGC